>JAJAZC010000040.1 GCA_026785885.1 Rubrivivax sp. | reverse complement strand
GTGACGATCTCGCCCGAGGCGCCGCTCTTCGATGCGCTGGCCTTGATGATTCAGCACCAGGTGCACCGGCTGGTGGTGGCCGAAGGCGGCCGCATCAGCGGGCTGCTCGAACAGCTCGACCTGCTCAGCTTTCTGTCGAACCACTCGTACGTCATCGCGGTGCAGATCGCGCAGGCGACCGACCTGCAGGCACTGCAGGCGGCGGCAGCGCGCATCACACGCTTTGTCTCCGTGCTGTACCGCGGCGGCACCAAGGTCGGGCAGATCGGGCGGCTGGTGCAGGCGCTGAATGCCAAGCTGTTCGAACGCACCTGGCAGCTGGTGGCGCCGGCCGACTTGCTGGTCGACAGCTGCCTGTTCGTGATGGGGAGCGAGGGGCGTGGCGAGCAACTGCTGAAGACCGACCAGGACAACGGCTTGATCCTGCGCGACGGCACGCTCGTGGCTGACGCGCAGGTGGCCGAGGCCTGCGAGCGCTTCACGCAAGCCCTGCGCAGCTTTGGTTACCCCGACTGCCCGGGCGGCATCATGATCAGCAACCCGGCCTGGCACCACAGTGCGCGCGAGTTTTCGGCCACAGTGCGGCGTTGGCTGCTGCGCCCCGAGCCACAGGGGCTGATGGCCCTGTCGATCTTCATCGACGCCCATGCGGTGGCCGGAGAAGCCGCGCTTCTGGCCGGAGTGCGCGCCGAAGTGGATCAGCTGGTTGCGGCCGACGACGCGCTGCTCGGCCGCTTTGCGGCGGCCATCGACTCGTTTCCCGATGCATCCGCAGGCTGGTGGAACCGGCTGCTGCTGATCGCCGAGAAAGACACGCTGGACCTGAAAAAGGCCGGCATCTTCCCCATCGTGCACGGTGTGCGCAGCCTGGCGCTGCGCGACCACATCCCTGCCACGTCCACCATTGCGCGGCTGGACGCGCTGGTCGCTGCCGGCCGCTTGCCCGCCGAGATGGCCACCGACCTGGCCGACAGCCTGCACTTCCTGATGGCCCTGAAGCTCAAGGCCGGCCTCGCGGAGGTCGACACCGACCGGCCGGTGACAGGCGGTGTGCCGACCGCGAAGCTGAGCAGTCTCGAGCGCGATCTTCTCAAGGACTCATTCGCCGTGGTCAAGCGCTTCAAGACCCTGGTGCGCCACCAGTTCCACCTCGAGGCCTGACGCATGCGATGTTAGAGACCGTGCGCCGCGGCTGGCTGCTGTACCACCTGGCCGATGCGCACTTTTCGTTCATGTACGACCCGCCGCCTGAGGACGAGTGGGTGACCTTGGACTGTGAAACCACCGGGCTGGACGTGCAGCGCGACCAGATCATCTCGATCGGCGCGGTGCGCATCGTCGGCAACCGGCTGCTGACGAGTCAGCGCCTGGAATTGCTGGTACGTCCGGAATGCGCAGTCAAGGCCGACAGCGTTCGCGTGCACCGGCTGCGCGAGCAGGACGTCGCGCTGGGCATCGACCCCGCACACGCGATGCGCCAGCTGCTGGACTTCATCGGCAGTCGGCCGCTCGTGGGCTACTTCCTCGAATTCGACGTCGCCATGCTCAACCGCGAAATCTGGCCGCTGCTGGGCGTGCGTCTGCCGCAGAAGAAGATCGAGGTCTCGGCGATGTATTACGACTTCAAGAACCGGCAGCTGCCGGCACACCAGCGCGGCGGCACCATCGATCTTCGATTCGCCACGATGATGAACGACCTTGGCCTGCCGCTGCGCGACGCCCACGACGCGCTGAACGACGCCGTGATGGCCGGGCTGGCCTTCGTGAAGTTGCGCGGTCTGCTGGCACAGCGTTGACGCGCTGCTGGACGGGCCGACCGGGCCCGCTCTGCCAGGGCAGCAGCAGCCCTTGCGCCCTTGCAGCCCTTGCAGCCCTTGCAGCCTATTGGGGCGCCCCCATCTGGCAGCATCTTGCCGTTGCGACCCCGCCGTCCCATGAAAAAGCTGCCGTTCCCGCCCGTCCTGTCTGTTGCCGCGGCCATGCTGGCAGGTGCTGCGGTGGCCATGCTGGCGGTGCCTGCGCTGGTGCAGAGCAAGGCCGACGTGCAGCCGCGCGCCGTGGCGCCGCGCGGACCGTTGATCGTCGATGAACTGGCGCACATCGACGTCTTCAAGAAGACCTCGCCCAGCGTCGTGCACATCACCAGCCTGGGCGTGCAGCGCGACATGTTCAGCATGAACGTGCAGCAGGTACCCCGCGGCACCGGCTCCGGCTTCGTCTGGGACGGCGATGGCCACATCGTCACCAACTACCACGTCATCCAGGGCGCGAATGCAGCCAGGGTGACGCTGGCCGATCAGAGCAGTTACGACGCCCGCCTCGTCGGCCAATTTCCCGACCGCGACCTGGCCGTGCTGCGCATCGAGGCGCCGAAGAACAAGCTGCCGCCCATTGCCGTGGGCGTCAGCCGCGATTTGCTGGTGGGCCAGCGCGTCTATGCCATCGGCAACCCCTTCGGGCTGGACCAGACGTTGACCATCGGCATCATCAGCGCGCTGAACCGCGAGATCGAATCCTTCAACGGCCGCAGCATCCGCGGCGTGGTGCAGACCGACGCTGCCATTAACCCCGGCAACTCGGGCGGCCCGCTGCTCGACAGCGCCGGTCGGCTGATCGGCGTCAACACGCAGATCGCCAGCCCCAGCGGCGCCAGCGCGGGCATCGGCTTTGCCATTCCGGTGGACGAAGTCAACCGCATCGTGCCGCGCTTGATTCGTGACGGTCGGTTCGTGCGGCCGGCCATCGGCGTTTCAGC
>JAJAZC010000039.1 GCA_026785885.1 Rubrivivax sp. | reverse complement strand
GTGCCAGGACTGCGCCCACCTGAGGGCGGGCGCTGGGCGCGCCCGGGGCCGGCCGATACCCTCCGTCAGCGGCTACCTGCTGACACACGCACCGGCCGGCGCCCCCGGGGCCGGCCGCGCGATGCAGGGCGCCGACGCGTCGCACGCGTGGGTGCAGGTGTGGTGCCCCGGCACGCCGGGTGTGCCCGGGGATTGGCTGGACCTGGACCCGACCAACGACCTCATTCCCGGCGCCGGCCATGTGCGCGTGGCGGTGGGCCGCGACTTCGGCGACGTCACGCCGCTGCGCGGTGTCATTCGCGGCGGTGGCGGCCGCCACACGCTGCGCGTGGGCGTGACGACGCGCCTGCTGGACCCTGAGCACGCAGAGCCGGAACGGCCCCTGCTTGAGAAGCCCTGATGGAGACCCGAACACCATGAAGTCGGCCTTTGACGAGATGCACACCGCCGAGCGGCAGGTGCGCGAGCAGTACCAGGTCTACCAGGGCTGGCTGGAGCAACAGCCGCCTGAACTGATGCAGGCCCGCCGTGGCGAGGCCGAGATGATCTTCCGCCGCGTCGGCATCACCTTCGCCGTCTACGGCGCGAAGGACGAAGACGGCTCGGGCACCGAGCGCCTGATTCCCTTCGACCTCATTCCCCGCGTCATCCCGCAGGCCGAGTGGGTGGTGATGGAGGCCGGGCTCGCACAGCGCGTGACGGCGCTGAACCGTTTCATCCACGACGTCTACCACGGGCAGGAAATCCTGAAAGCCGGCATCGTGCCCGCCGAGCAGGTGCTGCAGAACGCGCAATTCCGCGCTGAAATGATGGGCGTGAACGTGCCGGGCGGCGTGTATTCGCACATCTCGGGCATCGACATCGTGCGCGCCGAGAACTTGGAAAATTCAGCCAATGGCAGCGCAAAGTACTACGTGCTGGAGGACAACCTGCGCGTGCCCAGCGGCGTGAGCTACATGCTGGAAAACCGCAAGATGATGATGCGGCTTTTTCCCGAGCTGTTCGCCATGCACCGCATCGCGCCAGTCGCCCACTACCCCGACCTGCTGCTGGAAACACTGTGTGCCGTGGCCCCCGCCGGCGTCAGCGAGCCCACCGTGGTGGTGCTGACGCCCGGCATGTACAACAGTGCGTACTTCGAGCACACCTTCCTGGCGCAGCAGATGGGCGTGGCGCTGGTCGAGGGCCAGGACCTCTTCGTCAAGGACGGCTTCGTCTACATGCGCACCACGCAGGGCCCGCAGCGCGTCGACGTCATCTATCGCCGCGTCGACGACGACTTTCTCGACCCCGGCGTCTTCCGCGCCGACAGCACCCTGGGCTGCGCCGGGCTGCTGGATGTCTACCGCGCCGGCAACATCACGCTGAGCAACGCCGTGGGCACCGGCATCGCAGACGACAAGAGCATCTATCCCTACGTGCCGAAGATGATCGAGTTCTACCTCGGCGAGAAGCCCATTCTCAGCAACGTGCCGACATGGGTGTGCCGCGAGAAGGACGACCTGGCCTACGTGCTGGCCCACATGCATGAGCTGGTGGTGAAGGAAGTACACGGCGCCGGCGGCTACGGCATGCTGGTCGGGCCGGCAGCGACCCAGGCCGAGATCAAAGCGTTCAAGGCCGTGGTGAAGGCCAACCCCACGAACTACATCGCCCAGCCCACGCTGAGCCTGAGCAGTTGCCCCACGTTCGTGGAAAGTGGCATCGCGCCGCGCCACATCGACCTGCGGCCCTATGTGCTGAGCAGCGGCAAGCACGTACAGACCGTACCTGGCGGCCTGACGCGCGTGGCGTTGAAGGAAGGTTCACTGGTGGTGAATTCTTCGCAGGGTGGCGGCACGAAGGACACCTGGGTCCTCGAGGACTGATCGCGAAGACTGAAGCTGACGACTGAAGCTGACGACTGAAGGGGGAGAACAAGCATGCTTTCAAGAACCGCCGACCACTTGTTCTGGATGGCGCGCTACATGGAGCGCGCCGAGAACACCGCGCGCATGCTGGACGTGAACTACCAGACCGGCCTGCTGCCGCAGCACGACGACGACGCCGAAGAAGAAGGCTGGCGCGGTTTGCTGTCGATCAGCGAACTGACCGAGAGCTTCTCGAAGAAGTACGAGCAGGTCACGGCGCGCAACGTCATGGACTTCATGGTGCGCGATGAGACCAACCCCAGCAGCCTCGTCAGTTGCGTGCAGGCGGCGCGCGAAAACGCACGTGCCGTGCGCGGCGCGCTCACCACCGAGGTCTGGGAAACGCAGAACCAGACCTGGCTGGAATTCATGCGCGTGCTGAAGGACCCGGCCTTCGAGCGCGACCCGAGCAGCCTCTTCGAATGGGTGAAGTTCCGCAGCCACCTGAGCCGCGGCGTCACGGTGGGCACCATGCTGCAGGACGAGGCGCTGCACTTCCTGCGCATCGGCACCTTCCTGGAACGCGCCGACAACACCGCACGTCTGCTCGACGTCAAGTTCCAGGCGCTGGCGGGTGGCGACTATTTCGGCCCGGTGAAGGTGACGGCTCAAGGTGCGCAGCCGCAGGAGGTGGATTTTTATCACTGGAGCGCGATCCTGCGCTCGGTCTCCGGCTTCGAGATCTACCGCAAGGTCTACCGCAACGTGATCCGTCCGGACCGGGTGGCCGAGCTGCTGATCCTGCGGCCCGACATGCCGCGTTCTCTGGCCGCCTGCCTGAACGACCTGGTGAGCAACCTCGAGATGGTGGCCAACCAGCAGAGCAGCGAAACCCTGCGCCGTGCCGGCCGCCTGCGCGCCGACCTGAAGTACGTGGATATCGACGAGATTCTGGCCACCGGCCTGCACGCCTACCTGACGCAGTTCCTGGACCGCGTGAACGACATCGGCGTGGGCATCAGCCGCGACTTCCTGGTGCCGATGGTGGCTTGAGCGAGGCAGTCTGGGTGGTAGCGCCGGCCACGGCGCCGGCTGCTGCCAAAATCCGGGCATGCTGAACCGTCGCCCTCTGTTCTTGCCCGCCGCGTTGTTTGGCGCGCTGATTCCTGCGCGGTTTGCCGCTCTGTTTGCCGCGCTGATTCCCGCGCTGATTCCCCCGATAAGCGCTGCCTTGTTCGCGGTCTTGCTGCACGCCCCGGCCCACGCCCAGGCGAACCCGGCCAAGCCATCTGGCCAGCCCTACACCGTCGAGGTCTGGTCCGACGCCACCTTCGGGCCTGACGGCCGCCTTCAAACGCTGCAAGTGGCTGACGCAGCCGCGCAGCCCGCGGCCTTTGTCGAGCGCGTCAAGAAGCAGCTTGCCAGTGCGCGCATTCCACCCGTGCTGGACAGCGCCGGCCAGCCCGCCACTTTCGAGACCGGCGTGCGTGTGCAGTACCTCGTGACGCCGGCCGACAGCGGCGGCACGGTGCGCTTGACAGGCATGCAGATCGAGCCGCGGCCGCTGCGGCGGTATGCCGCTTCGCAGCCCGGCGGTGTGCCGGCAGACACGCCGCTGCGCGTGCGCGTGCAGTGCACCGTCGGCGCTGACGGCAAATGCCCCAACCCCAAGGTGCTGTCAGCCGACGGCAACTACGACGCGCTGCGCCGCTGGGCGGCGGCTTCCTTGCAGGGCTGGGAGTTCGCGCCGCAGCGCATCAATGGCCAGCCCGTGCCCGCCGAGGTGGAGGTGGAACTGACGCTCACCATCGACAACTTGAAACCGGCCGACTTTCGCGACCCGCGCAAGCTTTGAACCGACATGAAGCCCACCGCGCGGCCGATCGTTTCTTCGTTCCTCATGGGGCCGCTGCTGGCCTGCGCCCAGATGTCCACTGTCATCGCCACTCCCCCTGTCGCCGCGCAAGTGCCGCATGTCGTGAAGAGCGCCCATGGCGACCGCGGCGACGAGTACTACTGGCTGCGCGACGACGACCCCAAGGCCAAGCGGCCCGAGATCGTCCAGCACCTGGAAGCCGAAAACGCCTACACCGACGCCATGCTGGCGCCGCTGGCCGCCCTGCGGCAGCAGCTGGTGGCCGAGATGCGCAGCCGCATCAAGGAAGACGACAGCACGCCGCCGGTCTACGACCGCGGCTGGTGGTACTGGCGTGAATTCAAGGCCGGCGACGAGTACCCGCGCCTGTTGCGTCAACGCGGCACCCCCGAGCGCCTGGACCGCAAGGCCAGGCCCGAACTGCTGCTGGACCAGCCGGCGCTGGCCGCGGGCAAGGCCTATTTCAAGGTGGGATCCACCGCCGTCAGCCCCGACGGCAAACTGCTGGCCTGGACCGAAGACACCGTCGGCCGCCGCATCCACGCGCTGCGTTTCAAGAATCTGGTGACGGGCGAGATCTACGCCGACAGCGTGCCCGGTGTGCTGGAAGAAATGGCCTGGGCCAACGACAACCGCACGCTGTTCTACATCCTGCAAGACCCGGTGACGCTGCAAAGCGGCCCGGTCTACCGCCATGTGCTGGGCACAGCCGCCGAGGCCGATGTCAAGGTCTACGAAGAGGCCGACAAGACGCTGTTCGTCGAAGTGGCGCGCACGGCCTCGGGTCGCTATGTGCAGATCATGGCGCGCGGCACCGAGACCGCTGAAACCCTGGTGGTGCCGGCAGACAAGCCGACCACAGCGGCCCGGGTGGTGCTGAAGCGCCGCGACAAGGTGCGCCACACGGCCGACCACCTGAACGGCCGCTGGGTGATACGCACCAACGAAGACGCGTTGAACTTCAAGCTCGTGAGCGCGCCCGAGAACGCGCCCGACGTGCGCAGCCTGTGGCGCACCCTGGTGCCGGCGCGCGAGCAGGCCACGCTGGAGGCCTTCGTGCTCACCACGCGCGGCATTGCCGTGCAGGAACGCGTGGACGCCGACAGCCGCGTGCGTGTGCTGGGCCGGGGCGGTGCGGCCAGGGCTTTGGCGCTGCCGCCCGGCACGGTGGTGGCGCTGGGTGAACACCGCGACGCTGCTGCCGCGCACCTGCGCTACAACGTCACCTCGATGGTGCAGCCTGCAGCCACCTGGGACCTGCACCTGGCCAGCGGCAAG
>JAJAZC010000038.1 GCA_026785885.1 Rubrivivax sp. | reverse complement strand
GCGTCGATCAGGATCGACTTGCCGGCGCCGGTCTCGCCCGTCAACACGCTGAAGCCGGCGCCCAGCTCGATGTCGAGCTCGGCGACGATGACGACATCACGCAGATGCAGACGCCTCAGCATGGAGCGCAGGTCTTGTTCACGTTCACGTGATCCCGTCGTACCAGCGCAGCTTGCGGCGCAGCGTGGCGTAGTAGCTCCAGCCGCGCGGGTGCAGGAAGCGCACCTTGAAGGCCGAGCGCCGCACGCGCACCTGGTCACCATGCATCAGGCTGGCCAGGTTGTGCATGTCGAAGTTGGCCGACACGTCTTTGCCGGCGACGATACCGATGCGCACCTCGCCCGAATCCGGCAGCACGATGGGCCGGTTGGACAGCGTGTGCGATGCGATCGGCACCACCACCCAGCCGGCTATGGCCGGGTGCAGGATCGGCCCGCCGGCCGACAGCGCATAGGCCGTGCTGCCGGTGGGCGTGGCGACGATCAAACCATCGGCGCGCAGGTTGGCCACGAAGTCATCGCCGACGTCCACCCGCAGCTCCACCATGCTGGCGGTAGCACCGCGGCTGACCACCACGTCGTTGAGCGACAGGCCTTCGAAGATGCGCTCGCCGTCGCGCCAGACATCGCCTTCGAGCATGACGCGGTGTTCTTCTTCGAAGTCGCCGGCGACCATCGGCGCCAGCGCTTCCTTGTACTGATTGATGGCAATGTCGGTGATGAAGCCCAGGCGCCCCTGATTGATGCCCACCAGCGGCACCTTCCAGCGGGCCAGCTCGCGTGCAATGCCCAGCATCGTGCCGTCACCGCCGACGACCACTGCGAGGTCGCAGCGCTGGCCCATCTCAGCCGGATCGAGCGCGCCGAATTCGGTCACGCCGGTGGCGTTGGCGGTCTCGCGCTCGAAGCTCACCTCCAGGCCCTGGTCCAGCAGAAAGTGGGCAATCTCCTCCAGCATCGGCCGAATGCCGCGCGCCTGGAACTTACCGACGATCACCGCATGTCTGAAGCCTGCGCCCATAAAAATGATTACACCATAGCGGTCTTCGTCAACGGCCCTCGGCAGCAGCGCTGCCCAGCGCGTGGCAGGGCCTCCCTACAATCTGCAGCCATGCTCGATGACCGCGCCCGCACGCTGCTGAAAACGCTGGTCGAGCGCTACATTGCCGACGGTGCACCCGTCGGCTCGCGCACGCTGTCGCGCACCTCGGGGCTGGATCTGTCGCCGGCCACTATCCGCAACGTGATGGCCGATCTGGAAGAGGCGGGCCTGATCGCCAGCCCACACACCAGCGCCGGGCGCATTCCCACCGCACGTGGCTATCGGCTCTTCGTCGACACCATGCTCACCGCGCGACCCTCCTCGCTGCACGACCCCGGTCAGGTGCCCGCCGAGATGGCAGCCGCGCGCGAGCAACTGCAACCCGATCAGCCGCAGCGCGTCATTGCGCAGGCCGCCTCGCTGCTGTCCAGCCTGAGCAGCTTCGTCGGTGTCGTCACGGTGCCGCGCAAGGCCAGCGTCTTTCACCACATCGAGTTCCTCCGCCTGGGTGAAAAGCGCGTGCTCGTGATCCTGGTGGCACCAGACGGCGACGTGCAGAACCGCGTCATCTTCACCGTGCGCGACTACCAGCAAAGCGAGCTGGTCGAAGCCACCAATTTTCTCAACGCCCACTACGCTGGCCTGACCATCGAGGCCGTGCGCGAGCGGCTCAAGCACGAGATCGACGCGCTGCGCGGTGAGATCGCATTGCTGATGCAGGCCGCGGTGCAAGCCGGCACCGAGGTGCTGGCCGAGTCGGCAGACAACGTCGTCGTCAGCGGTGAGCGCAACCTGCTGACGCTGCAGGACTTCGGCAACGACATGACGAGCCTGCGCCGGCTCTTCGATGTCTTCGAGCAGAAGACCGAATTGATGCGCCTGCTGGACGTCAGCAGCCGTGCCGAGGGCGTGCGCATCTACATCGGCGGTGAGAGCCGCGTCGTGCCTTTCGAGGAGCTGTCGGTCGTGACCGCGCCCTATGTCGTCGACGGCCGCATCGTCGGCACCCTCGGCGTCATCGGCCCCACGCGCATGGCCTACGACCGCATGATTCAGATTGTCGACATCACGTCGCGGCTGGTCGGCAACGCACTGTCCGCCAAGCCGTGAACCCAGGCGCCGGGCCGCCTAGAATCCGCCGCGTTTACGGGGGCCGTTAGCTCAGTTGGTCAGAGCAGAGGACTCATAATCCTTTGGTCGTTGGTTCGAGCCCAACACGGCCTACCAGCGTTGCTGGTGTTTCTTCGGTAGCGCTTGTGCTGCGCGGCTGCAAAGACCGTGCGGAAAGCAGACAGTGCAGCGTCAGACGCAGCCGCCATGTGCATGCGTCTAATCGGTTAGCTTCCGATGCCCGCCCAGCCCGTTTGACCTTAGCTCGGTGTTGTTTGCAGTGCGCTCGACGCTTGCGACCACCACTTCGAGAACGAATCGCAGCGCCGGTCGACCTCGGCGAACAGCGCGGGCGCGCTTTGGCATGCGGCCCACTGCGCCAGCCACGGGGCAAGGTGCGGCTCTGTCGTGCTGCGCACCTGGCGCGCGCCCTGCAATGCGGCACCGATGGCCGCTGCGTCGCCGTACCAGCGCCCGGTGGTCAACTCGGCCATCCGTGCGCCGACGAACTGCCAACGCCGATCGTTCCACGGCCAAGCGCGGTGGAAGTCGGCCACGAAGATACCGACGACCAGGGTGTCGGCGGGCAGGGTGGCGGGTAGCTCACCCAGGCTCCACGGGTGAACCAGCCAGACGTCGCGGCCGGCAACCGCAGCAGCATCGGGCGCCGTGGCGCCGAGTGCCCGTGGCGGCTCGGCGGCAAAGCGCGGCTCCTGGCCTGCAGCGCGTGCAGGGTCAGCACCGGCTGCGTGTCGCGACAACGGCTGCGCGCTTTCCGTTCGCCCCGCTTTTGCCGGCTGCCGCGCCATCTGCTCCAGTGCCTCGTAGCCCGTGTCGATCACGCTGCCGGGACTGTGCCAGGAAGCAGGTGCATAACGGGCCACATTGTCGGCATTGAAGAGGTAGGGCTTGCTGCTGCCGGTGGCGGCCACCCACTGCCAGCTCAGGTGGTTGCTGGCCAGATCGCCGTCCAGCAGATGGCCATACAGCCAATCGGCGCCGGTGCGCCAGTGCACCTTGCGCAGGTGCACCACGTAGCTGGCCAGCCACATCCTGGCGTGGTTGTGGAGCAGGCCGGTGGCGTACAGCGCGCGCACCGCCTCATCGATCAGTGGCAGGCCGGTACAGGCTTGGCGAATGTCGGCCGGCAGCTCGCGGCTGTAGGCTGCATCGGGCAACAGACCGTCGTGCAGCGATTGCAGGATGCCGTCGCCGCGGTGCTGCCAGACGTGGCGGAAGTAGGCGCGCCAGCCGAGCTCGAAGACGAACTTGTCGCGCATGTCGAGCTTGGGCTGCCCCAAGCGCGCCTGCTCTGCGGCCACGCCCTGGGCCACGTCGGCCAGCGTGACGAAACCGTGGGTGATGTAGGGCGACAGCCCGCTGACGGCGCCGTCGATGGCGTTGCGCGTGCGGGCGTAAACCTGCGGGCGCACGTCGGCGATGCGCGCGTGCGCGGCGGCCAGCGTCGGCACTGTTTGCTCGGTCGCATGTTCGGTCGCGTGATCGGTCGGGGGCTCGGCCCTCTGCCGTGCTGGCCGCTCGGCCGTCCGCACGAAACTTTGCTCAGTGATCAGCTCAGTCATCAATTCAGTCATCGGTTCAGCCATCGGTTCAGCCATTGACCGCAACACCGACCTCGCCACGGCGGATGGCTGCAGCACGCTCGATCACCTGTTGCTTGTCTTCAGATGTCAGCCGCGCAACGTTTTTGATCTGCAGCACCATGCGCGGGTTGACGGCCAGCATCTTCTCGTGGCGCATCAAAAAGTCCCAGTACAGCGTCGTAAACGGGCAGGCCTTGTCGCCGCTGCGCTGCGCCGGGTCGTAGCGGCAGCCCTTGCAGTGCGGGCCCATGCGCTGGATGTACTTTCCGGTGGCGATGTAGGGCTTGCTGCCCATCACGCCGCCGTCCGCGTACTGGCTCATGCCGAGCGTGTTGGGCAGCTCGGCCCATTCCACCGCGTCGACGTAGACCGCCAGATACCACGCATGCACCTGCTGCGGCTTCACACCCAGCATCAGCGCATACAGGCCCGTGACCATCAGCCGCTGGATGTGGTTGGCGTAGCCGTGCTGCAGCGTCTGCTGCAGCGCATCGCGCAGGCAGGCCATGTCGGTCTGGCCGGTCCAGTACCAGCCGGGCAGGTCTTCCTGGGCATCTAGCGCGTTGCGCTCCAGGTAGCCCGGCATCAGCGTCCAGTAGATGCCACGCACGTACTCCCGCCAGCCGAGAATCTGGCGGATGAAGCCTTCCACGCTGGCCAGTGGTGCGTGCCCTTCGTGGTAAGCCGCCTCGGCCGCGGCCACCACCTCGCGTGGGTTCAGCAGCTTCAAATTCAGCACCGCCGACAGGTGCGCGTGGTACAGCCAGGGCTCGTCGGGCCACATGGCGTCCTGGTAGCGGCCGAACAGCGGCAGGCGGTCGGTTATGAAGGCTTGCAATGACTGCAGCGCCTGCGGCCGCGTCACGGGCCAGGCGAAGCTGTCCAGCTGGCCGGGGTGCTGTGCAAAGCGTGCCTCCACCAGCGCCGTCACTTCCAGCGTGACAGCATCAAGCGCGAAGGCCGCGCGCGGCGGCAGGGCGACGGGGCCGGCCTTGCCGAAGGACTCGCGGTTGTCAGCATCGAAGTTCCACTGCCCGCCAACCGGTTGATCGCTGGCCTGCCCCGGCCCAGCCGCTTGCATCAACACACCGTGGCGCTTGCGCTGTTCGCGGTAGAAGTACTCCATGCGCAGCGATTTGCGCACGCGCGCATGCGCCGCAAAGTCGCGCACGCTGTTGAAAAAGTGACGGTCTTCACGGATGTCCAGCGGCAGACCGGCTGCTGCAGCCGCCGCCGTGATGGCCTGCAGCACGCGCCAGTCGCCCGGCGCCGTCATCACCAACTGCGCAGGTCGCAGGCGATCGATGTCGGCTTGCAGTTGCGCCGCCAAGCTACCGGCTCGGCCCGGTGTTTCCGGGCCGTTGTGCAGCCGCGTGTAGTGCAGCGGCCGGCCGGCCGCCTGGAGCGCCAACGCGAAGTGGCGCATGGCCGCCAGAAACATCACTGTGCGCGGTTTGCTGGACCAGACATGGGTGGACTCTTCGGCCACCTCGGCCATCCACACCGCGTCCAGGTCGGCATCGAAGCCGTCGAACGCGGCAGCCTCCAGATCGAGCTGATCACCCAGCACGACGATCAAGTTGCGCAGCTCAGCCACGGGCCGCCTTGGCGCGCCGGCAGGCGTCGGAGCAGTACTTGACCTCGTCCCAGTTTTTGGCCCAGCGCCGGCGCCAGCTCATGGGCAGGCCACAGCCTTGGCACGGCTTGCTGGGCAAGGCAGCCTTATTGCCGCGGAAGGCACCGCCTTGCGCTTTCATGCAGCTTCCCGCGGCAGCAGGAGCCTGGACGACAACGCTGCGTTTGCGGACAGCGCTGCGTTCGAAAGCAATGCTGAAGCAGCGGCCAGATTCCGGGGTGCCGGGCGCGCGGTGGCCGGCTCGGCGGCCGCGGCCTGCGCGGCCACCGACTCCAGCGCCGCGCTGGCCAGCGTGTGGCCGGACCACCAGGCCCCTTCGACGCCGCAGCAGCCGCCGCCGAGCCAGTCACCGCACACGCCCAGACCCTGTGCTGCGTCCCACCAGTGGCGCGGCGCTTGTGATTCGGGCCGCACCAGCGGCAGCGCATAACGCCAGCGGTGCACGGCAGCGTGGCGCCAATCGACAGCTCGACCCAGCCACGCATCCAACGCGGCCTGCAACTGCGCCTGCACCCAGGCCGGCGTTTCTTCCAGGTAGCGGCGGCTCCAACCGGACCGCGCATGCACTACCCACTGCGCGTGGCCCGGCACCGGCTCGCGGCCGGGGCGCGCGTCCGGGCGCAACACCCAGGCGATGGGGCCGCTGGGCGGCTGGGCCAGGTCCCAGGCCGGTGCTGGCCCGTGTGCGGCGGCCATGCCCATCAGCGTCCAGCAGGGTTGCATCGGTGCGACCGACGTGTGCCGCGCCCAGTCGACCCGGTGCCGGCCGAGCAAGGGTGCTGCCTGGGCCGGGGGTAGCGCCAGCACGACGGCATCGAACCAACCCGACTGGCGCCCACCAGCGGCCTGCAGTTGCCAGCCCAGTGGCCCCTTCTGCAGCGCGTCGACGGCAAAGGACCACGAAGCACTGACGCCCTGCAACAGGTGGCGGCACAGCGCCGGCAGATCGGGCGTGGGCACCAGCCGCTGGCCAATGGCCACTGGCCGGCTGCCCGGCGCCAACACCGGCACCCAATCGGACACGCAGCCGGCCTGCTTGGCATGGTGGATGAAGGCCTGGAACCCCGGGCATTGCGCCTTGAAAGCAATTGCGCCGTGGTCCAACGGCGTTGTGCGCTGCAGCGCCTGCCCATCGACAGCTTCCAGCCATTCAAACCGCCGCGTGGCCAGCCGGCCGCCCGGTCCGCTCGACTTGTCGAACACCTGCACCGCATGCCCCGCCTGCGCCAGCGCCTGGGCACAAACAGCGCCGGCCATGCCCGCTCCAACAACGGCAATGCTGTGATGGCGGCTTGTAGACATGTATTGCATCGTAGCGACGGATCTCCGACAACCCGGGTCAGACGCGATTCATCCGCGTCAGTGGCCCCGATAATCGGCGTCAAAAGCGCTTCAGTGGAGGCTGCATGGCCAAACCCAAACCCCAGCGGCGCGCCTCAGGCGCTGCCCCCAGCGCGGCGCCCGCTGCGCAGGACTGCAGCGTCATTGCGCCCGCCGCGTTGCACCACAGCGGCAAGGCGCCCGCTGCGGCAAACCGTAGCGGCCCGGCGCCCACCGCGCAGCACCGCAGCGGCGCGGTGGCCCGCATGCTGCGTATGCCGGTGGCGACCTTGCGCGTTTGGGAGCGCCGCTACCGCCTGACGCAGCCGGCCTTGTCGCCCAGCGGGCAGCGCCTGTATTCGGCTGGCGATGTGCAGCGGCTGGCGTTGTTGAAGCAGCTGACTGATCTGGGTCACGCCATCGGCAGCCTGGCGCCGCTGGACATGCGGCAGCTGCAGCAGGTGGCGGCCACGCATGCCCAGGCGCTGGCGGCCAGAAGCCAGGGTGGTGGGCTGAGCGAGGCCAGATTGCAGCGGCGGGGGTCGGGGGTGTCCGGGGTGTCCGGGGTTTCGCGTG
>JAJAZC010000037.1 GCA_026785885.1 Rubrivivax sp. | reverse complement strand
GTGCACGGTGAGGTTAGTTCCCGCGGGAACACCCGTGTTGCTCGCTTCCGGCGTGCCCGACGCAGTAGGCGTCGGTGTCGGCGCAGGCGCAGGTGCAGGCGCAGGCGCAGGCGCAGGCGCAGGCGCAGGCGCAGGCGCAGAACCAAGCGCAAGCAACGCTGACGCCAGGCCTTCCTTCAGCGTCAGTCTCAGCTTCGGCTTCGAGGTCAGCTTCAGCTTCAGCTTTAGCCGCAGCCCTGACGTCCGCGTCCGCGTCCGCGTCCGCGTCCGCGTCCGCGTCAGCGTCACCGGCGTCTGCAGCGTCACCCACAGCGGCCGCCACCGTCATAGAAGGACAGACCTTTGCGCAACGCGCAGCTGTGGCCGGCAAGGACTTGCGGCTCAACGGCACCGGCTTGCGTGCGGTGGCCTGGTTCAAGGGTTTCGTGGCCGGGCTGTACCTGGGTGGCCGCGCCAACACGCCGGCCGAGGTACTGGCGCAACCGGGCCCCAAACGGCTGCAGCTGCGCATGCTGCAGGACGTGCCGGCGGCGGAGTTCGTCAAGGCGCTGCAAAAGGGCATCGAGCGCAATGCCAGCGACAGCGAACGGGTTGCACTGGCACCGCGTGTGCAGCGTTTTGCCGAGCTCATCAGCGCCACCGGCACGGTGCGCAAGGGCAGCGTGATCGACCTCGATCTGGATCCTGCGCGTGGCTTGCTGTTCACGCTCAATGGCACATTGCGCGGCGCCCCTGTGGAGGGTGCCGACTTCTACGCCGCACTGCTGCGCGCCTTCATCGGCCAGCGCCCCTACGACGAACGGCTGAAAGCCGGTTTGTTGGGCCAACCAGCGCAGTAAAGCTCAATCCACAACAGCACGTCTCGACGTGCGAGACCCCTTTCATCACCCTGGAGACGACCCGATGCAACGCACCCGAATTGCTTTCTTGGCCGCTGTCGGCCTGCTGGCCCTGCCGCTGTCTGCGATGGCTCAGGCCTACCCGGTCAAGCCGGTGCGGTTGATCGTGCCGTTTGCGCCGGGTGGCACCACCGACATCGTTGCGCGGATCGTGGCCGAGCGCATGGGCGCGTCGCTGGGCCAAACCGTGGTGGTCGAGAACAAGGCCGGTGGCGGCGGCTCGGTCGGTGCGATGGAGCTGGTCAAAGCCAACCCGGATGGCTACTCGCTGGGCATGGCGACGGTGTCGACCACGGCGGCCAACCCGGCCATCAACGCGCGCATTGGCTACAACCCGGCCACCGACTTCACGCCCATCACCAACATCGCCGCCACGCCCAACGTGATTGCGGTGCACCCGAGCTTTCCGGCGCGCGACTACGCCGGCTTTGTGGCCGAGCTGAAAAAGCACCCTGGCAAGTACAGCTACAGCAGCAGCGGCACCGGCGGCATCGGCCACCTGCAGACGGAGCTGTTCAAAAGCCTGGCCGGCGTGTTCATGACGCACATTCCGTACCGCGGCGCGGGCCCGGCGCTCAACGACACGGTGGCCGGCCAGGTGCAAATCATCTTCGACAACATGCCCTCGGCACTGCCCTTCATCCGCGACGGGCGGCTGATTCCTATCGTCGTCGCCGCGCCGCAGCGCCTGACCCAGCTGCCCAACGTGCCGACCTTCAAAGAGGTGGGCCTGGAGCCGGTCAACCGCATGGCGTACTACGGTGTCGTCGGGCCGAAGGGGCTTTCCAAAGAGGTGGTCGACAAGGTGGCCGCAGCGGTCAAGAAGACGCTGGAAGACCCGGCCGTGAAAAAGCGCATCGAGGACACCGGCTCGCTGTTGATCGGCAACACGCCCGAGCAATTTGCCGCCCAGATGAAGGCCGAGCTGGAGGTCTACAAAACCGTGGTCGCCAAGCAGAAGCTGACGCTCGAATGAAGCCGGCTTGAGCAGCGTCACGGCGGCTGGCCTGCAGTGACCGCGCCATCCGCGGTACCTGCGATGTCTGCGGCATCTGCGGCATCTGCGGCATCCGCGGTACCTGCGGGATCCACGGTTCCCGACGTGCCTGCGGCTTCAGCCACAGCCGTGCCGCCGGCCAGCCAGGCCGCAATCGACCGTTTCATCGACGCGCTGTGGATTGAGGACGGGCTGGCCAGCCTGACCTTGGCCGCCTACCGCCAAGACCTCAGGCTGTACGCCGCCTGGCTGCAAGCCGGGCCAGCACGGCTGCTGGACGAGGCCAGCGAGGCCGACTTGCTGGCCTACATGGCCGAGCACCATGCCGACACCCGCGCCACCACGGCCAACCGGCGCCTGACCGTGTTCAAGAGGTACTACCGCTGGGCGCTGCGCGAAGGCGCAGTGAAAGCAGACCCGACGTTGCGGTTGCAGCCGGCACGCCAGGCGCTGCGCGTGCCCAAAACCTTGTCGGAAGCGCAGGTCGAAGCGCTGCTGGCGGCGCCCGATGTGGCCACGCCGCTGGGCCTTCGCGACCGCACGATGATCGAGCTGATGTACGCCAGCGGCCTGCGGGTCAGCGAGCTGGTCTGCGCCAAGAGCTTGCAACTGAGCCTGGACGAAGGCGTGTTGCATGTGGTGGGCAAGGGCGCACGCGAGCGGCTGGTGCCCTTTGGTGAAGAAGCGCATGCCTGGCTGCGGCGTTATCTGGCCGAGGCCCGCGCGGTAATCCTCAACGGGCAACTCAGTGAAGCGCTGTTCGTCACGCGCCGCGGCGCCGGCATGACACGGCAGATGTTCTGGACGCTGATCAAGCGCCACGCGCGCACCGCTGGCATCACGGCGCCGCTGTCGCCGCACACGCTGCGCCACGCGTTCGCCACCCACCTGTTGAATCACGGTGCCGACCTGCGCGCCGTGCAGATGCTGCTGGGTCATGCCGACATCGGCACGACGACGATCTATACCCACGTCGCACGAGAACGGCTGCGCCAGTTGCACGCACGGCACCATCCGCGCGGCTGAAGAGCGCACCGGGACACGACAAGGAAAAAGGCCAGTCGCTTGACTGGCCTCAGGGGCTTCAGGAGTTGCCAGCGCGCCGCAGCGCGCAGCCATCAGAAGTTGTGGCGCACGCCGGCTGCCAAGGAGCTGAACTCACCCTGACGACCACCGCCACGCGGGCCGCCGGTGTACAGGCCGGCCTTGTTGTCGTCGATCTCGGTGTAGTAGCCGTAGACCTTGGTGCGCTTGCTCAAGTTGTAGTTGTAGCCCAACGTGTACTGGCGCGCGCTGCTGTCGGCCAGCTTGCTGTAATCGTTGGCGCTGCCCACGTTGACGTGGAACTCGCTGGAGCCAAGGATGTACGCGGCCGACACACGCGCGTTGGTGCGGTTGCCGATCTTCGTGATGCCGTCGCTGTAGCCGTCGGTGTCGCGCTGGACCATGCCGCCGAGGATGAAGGAGCCGAAGTCGTACAAGCCGCTGACGGCAAATTGCTTGGCAGGCACAGCCCGGGTGCCGGCCTTTTCATAACCGAAGCCCAGGTGCAGCGCGCCGATTTGCCAGTTGCCGGCAAAGTCGTAGTTGCGGATGCGCCCGCCGCCTTCACCGGCGCTGACGGCACCTTCCAGCGACAGGCCCTTGACGAACTCGGGCGTGCGGTAGCCCACCTTGTTGCTGTTGCGGCCGATGTAGGCATACAGCGCGTCGCTGGACGTGCCCGTCTCGTGGTTGTGCAGGCCGATGTAGTCGGACGTGGCGTAGTAGGCCTCGCTGGTGAACGTGCCCAGCCGCAGCATGCCGAAGCCGCCGGCCAGGTTGACTTCGCTCTGGCGGCCCCAGAACGCGCCGGACGGCGTGCCGGTGTCGACGTTGAAGCCGTGCTCGAGCACGAAGCCGGCAGTCAGTCCACCGCCCAAATCTTCGGTGCCCTTGAAGCCGATGCGCGAGGCGTTGTTGTTCAAGACCTTCGTCTTCACGCCGTTGAGTTCTTGCTGCTCTGCAGTGACGTTGAAGCGGCCGTAGATGTTGACGCTGCTCTGGGCCAGTGCCGAGCCGCAGGCCAGCGTGGCGGCGGCGGCGATGACGAGGGTGTGTTTCATGAATGTCCTTGTGCAAACTTGTGATTGACAGCGTTGCAGCCGAGCAGCAACAGCTTCAAATTAGTCTACGCGCCGAATGAGGGCAAACCCTGTGGACAGGCTGCAAGCGGCGCAAATGGCAGGCCGAGCGCGGCATGCGCGCAACACTTCGGCCGGCTGGCTCACCCAGTCGGCTCAGCGCCCTCTCAAGTGCGCAGGTGATTCCAGGCGCTTGGCCAGCAACGACAAGCTCAGCGTCAGCACCAGATAGACCGCAGAGATCGCCAGGTACGGCTCCCAGTAGCGCGAGTACGCACCGGCCACAGTCCGTGCAGCCAGGGCCAGTTCAGCCAGGCCGATGGCCGAGACCAGCGACGAGTCCTTGATCAGCGTCACACCTTCGTTGACCAGCGCCGGCACCATGCGCCGAAAGGCTTGCGGCAGCACGACGTGGCGCATGGCTTGCGCATGCGTCAGGCCCACGCTGTAGGCGGCCTGCGTCTGGCCGCGGTGGATGCTCTGGATGCCGGCACGAAAGATCTCGCTGATGTAGGCGCCGGCGTTGAGGCTTAGCGCAACACAGCCGGAAAAGAAGGCCCCGTGTTCTTGCCGAAACGTGCGCGCTGCATCGCCTGCCAACAGCAAACCGTTGTCGGGGTGAATCAGCGCCGGCATCAGCGCAAAGTGCACCAGCAGAATCTGCACGAACAGCGGCGTGCCGCGAAAGAAGCCGATGTAAGCGGCTCTCAAGCCTCGCGCCAGCAACAACGCCCAGCGGGCCGGCGCAGTGCGCGGCGCCGGCGCGTCGCCCGAGGTGCTGATGAGCCCGCAGAGCACGCCGAGCAGCAGCCCCACCGCAATGGCCACCGCAGTCAGCTGCAGCGTCATCCATAAGCCGCTGACGAACAGCGGCGCATAGCCCAGCAGTATTTCCCAGCGCAGGTCCACGCGCCGTCTCCTGCTGGCTGCCGGGGTTTACTTTGACGCGGCCGAAGCCGGCGCTGCAGCAGTCGCAGCGGCCGGCACGGTCGGCGGCGCGCCGAAGTACTTGGCGAATATTTTGTCGTAGCTGCCGTCGGCCTTGATGTCCGCCAGGCCCTTGTTGACCTTGGCTTGCAACTCGGTGTTGCCCTTCTTTATCGCGATGCCGTACTGCTCTGGCACGAAGTCTTTGTCGGCCACGGTCTTGAACTTGCCGCCCGGGTTGTTGGCCACGTAGTGGATGATCACGCCGTTGTCGGCCACCACCGCGTCGACGCCGCCCGCTTCCAGCTCTTTCAGCGCCAACGGCGTGCTCTCGAAGCGTTTGATCGCGGCGCTGGTCTTGCCGAGCAGCTTGGTCACGGCTTCATCGCCGGTGGTGCCCGTCTGCACGCCGACCTTCAGCTTCTTGAGATCGGCGAACTTGCTCACCTTGCTGTTGTCCTTGACCGCGATCAACTGCTGCGCGTCGAAGTACGGGTTGCTGAAGTCGATCGTGGCCTTGCGCTCTTCAGTGATGGTCACCGCTGAGACGATCATGTCTCGATCGCCCTGCGCCAGCGCGTTGAAGATGCCTTCCCACGGTGTGTTGACGAACTTGACCTCGATGCCGGCCTTCGCTGCGATGGCCTGCACGACCTCAATGTCGAAGCCGACGATCTCGCCTTTCTCGTTCTGGCTCTCGAAGGGCGCATAGGCCGCGTCGGTGCCCACCACGTAGACCCTGGCCGGTGCTGCGGCCGGCGCTGACGCCACCGGGGCCGGTGCGGGCGGCTCTTTCTTGCCGCAAGCCACGAGCAGCAGCGATGCAGCCGACAGGCCGGCGATCTGGAGAAAACGGCGGGTGGACAGCAGCGTCATAGTGGCGATCGAAGTAGGCAGTGCGCGGCAGTTTAAAGCCCCAAATCAGTGGCACCGGCAGCGGTATCAGCAGTAGCGCCCGCCGTGCTACCAGCAGCAGCACCCGCAGCACCCGCAGCACCCGCAGCACCTGCAGCACCGGCAGCACTCGCCACAACGTCAACGGGTGGTGCATCGAGTGCTGCGATCTCCGCGTCAGTAAAGCCTGCGGCCAGCCGCGCCGCGATGTTGAACGGCGGCCGCAACACCGGCGCGCCATGGCGTGTGGCCAGCACCGCGTAGTGCGCCACGGGGTCCAGTCCATCGCGCGCGCACAGCCAGCGGTACCAGCGGTTGCCGATGGCGACATGGCCGACCTCGTCGCGCAGGATGGTGTCCAGGATGGCCACCGCGCGGTGGTCGCCGGCCTGGCGCAGGCGCGCCTGCATTGGCGGTGTTGCATCCAGCCCGCGCGCTTCCAGCGTGCGCGGCACCAGCGCCATGCGCGCGGTGATGTCACCGGCGGTGCGTGCGGTCATCGCCCACAGGCCGTCGTGCGCGGGCAAGTCACCGTAGGTGGTGCCCAGGGTGGTCAGGTGCTCGGCCAGCAGCGTGAAGTGCAGCGCTTCCTCAGACGCTACCTGCAGCCAGTCGCGGTAGTACGCGGTGGGCATGCCGGCAAAGCGCCACACCGCATCCAGCGCCAGATCAATGGCATTGGCTTCAATATGGGCTACCGCGTGCAAGAGCGACGCGCGGCCTGCCAGCGTAAACGGCGAACGCCGCTGCACGGCGTGCGGCGCGACCAGGATCGGCCGTGCCCCGCGCCCGGGCAGCGGTGCCTGCGGCTGCAAGTTGGCCTGTGGCTCCAGCATGATCTGCTGCGCCGCGCTGGCTTGCGCCTGCAGCGCACGCACCGCAGCGGCTTTGGCGGCGGTGTCCACCATCAACAAGGCCTTCAGCGCGGCCGAACGAAGTTCCATCCGTAAAATTATCGGTCTGGTTCGTTGCGCGTCTTCTTGAGTGCTTGTGCATGTCACTGGTGGGCGAGTCTGCATAGCCCTTCGTCAGCGCCTTCGTGCTTCCCCGTCATCCGTTCAAGTCCACCCGGAGCCAGCTTGGCCCTTTACCGATTCGGCGACGACACACCCCAGCTTGCGGCCGACTCGTTTGTCGCCGACAGCGCCCAGGTCATCGGGCGCGTGCGCCTGGCCGCCGGCAGCAGCGTTTGGTATGGTGCGGTATTGCGGGGCGACAACGACTGGATCACCTTGGGCGCGCGCAGCAACATTCAGGACGGCAGCGTGCTGCACACCGACTCGGGCATGCCGCTGACGATCGGTGAGGACGTGACGATTGGACACCTGGTCATGCTGCACGGCTGCACGGTTGGTGACGGCGCCCTGATCGGCATCCGGGCCGTGGTGCTCAACGGCGCCACGATCGGCCGCCACTGCCTCGTTGGCGCCGGCGCTGTGGTCACCGAGGGCTCGGTGTTCCCGGATCACAGCCTGATCTTCGGCAGCCCCGCCCGGGTCGTGCGCCTGGTCTCGCCCGAGCAGAGCCAGCGCATGCGCCTGGCTGCGCTGCACTACGTCGAACACGCCACACGCCACCGCACGCTGCTGCAGCGCGTTGGCTGATTCCGCGCCGCCTGAGCCCATGAGCGAGTTGGTCAAGTTTCTATTCGAAGGCCTGCCGGTGCGCGGCATGCTGGTGCGCCTGACGAGCGCCTGGCAAGAGGTGCAGCGGCGGCGCGAGGCTGTGGGATCGCACCCGCCGGAGGTCACCGTGCTGCTCGGCGAACTGGCCGCGGCGGGCCTGCTGATGCAAGGCAACATCAAGTTCAACGGCGCGCTGGTACTGCAGATTTTTGGCGACGGCCCGGTCAAGATTGCGGTGGCCGAGGTGCAGCCCGACCTCCACTTCCGCGTCACCGCGACGGTCGTCGGCGATGTGCCGCCGGGCGCCAAGCTGGAAGCGCTGGTCAACCTGCATGGCCAGGGCCGTTGTGCCATCACGCTGGACCCGCTGGACAAGCTGCCGGGCCAGCAGCCATACCAGGGCGTGGTGCCGCTGTTCGACACCACGCAGGGTGAGCAGCGCGAGCCGCTGCAGCAGGTGCAACAGGTGCTGGAGCACTACATGCTGCAGTCAGAGCAGTTGGACACGCGGTTGATCCTGGCGGCCAACGCCGACGTTGCCGCGGGCCTGTTGATCCAGCGCCTGCCGGTCGAAGGCCTGGGCAACCTGGGCCCGCGCAACGAAGACGACATCGGCATCCATGAAGGCTTCAACCGCGTCGCGATGCTGGCCACAACGCTGACGCGCGACGAGCTACTTAGCCTGCAGCCGCAAGAGATCCTGTACCGCCTGTTCTCCGAGGAAACCGTGCGCGTGTTCGAGCCCGCAACACCCCGATTCACCTGCACCTGCTCGCGTGAGCGCGTGCGCAACATGCTGCGCGGGTTGGGCCGCGATGAGAGCGACAGCCTGATCGCCGAGCGCGGCGAGGTCGAGGTCGGCTGCGAGTTCTGCGGCCTGCAATACCGCTTCGACGCCGTCGACGTGGGCGAGATGTTCACGCCGGCACAAGACCAGCCGCCGGCCAGCGGGGCGGTGCAATGAGCGCCGGTTTTTTCACGCAGGCCCGTGGCCGCTCGGCTCGACCTGTCACATGTCTCGGGGTACGCCGATGAGCCTGCTCGCGGTACTTAAAGCACTGCACGTGCTGGCTGTCGTGTTGTGGGTCGGCGGCATGGCTTTTGCGCACTTCTGCCTGCGCCCGGCCGTGCTGGTGCTGGAGCCGCCGCAACGCGTGCGGCTGTTGCACGCGGTGCTGGGGCGCTTTCTGCGCATCGTGCTGTGGTCGGCCTTGCTGGTGCTGGCCAGCGGGCTGAGGATGATCGGCCGCGTGGCGCGCCAGGCCGTGCAGTCCGGTGGTGTTTTTGCGATGCCGCTGGACTGGAGCGTGATGACGGTAGTGGGCCTGGTGATGGTGCTGATCTACGGCCACATCCGCTGGGTCTTGTGGCGGCGGCTGGACCGCGCAATGCAAGCCGCAGACGTGCCGGCTGCCGCGGCGGCCATGGCACCGTTGCGGCAGTGGATGGCCGTCAACCTGGCGCTCGGGTTGGCGCTGACGGCCTTTGTGCTGGCGTACTGAATTCAGCCGGCACTGCGGCGGCGCAGTGCGCTTTTTTCGTCAGGCAGGCAGCACGCGCAGGACCAGCGCCCGGCCGCACCGCTGAACAAGCCGGCCGGCCGCGGCGCGACGCGCTGGCGCAGCAACGGTGCGCAAGCCGCCAGCGCCGCCTCCAGCCGCGCCGGCCCGCTGCCACTGATCACGCTGAAGCCGATCCCGCTGGTCTGCATCAAGCTGCGCAGCAGGGTGTCCACCGGCTCGCGTACCTGCGGGCCGTCGCGTTGTAGTCCGTCGGGCACCCACGGCAGGTCGAACGCCATCAGCAGCGTCAGCGCGATGCGCCGCTGGTGCAGCAGCGCGGCGCGTTCATCGAGCGAGCGATCGCCGAAGACAAACCGGCTGTAGACGGCCGTCATCAGCGCCGTGGTGTCGCAGACCACGATGTCGTGGCTGGCAGCAGCTGCGTCGATACGCTCGTGCTGCGCGCGCAGGATCGACGCCTGTTCGTGGGCCTGCGGAGTGCGGCCGTTGCGCGCGCACCATTCGCGCAGCAATTCGGGCACCCAGGCCACACGGCGGCCTGTGGCGGCTACCAGGCGTGTTGCAAGCGCCTGCGCCAGCACGGTCTTGCCGGTGCTCTCGGCCCCGACTAGCGCGATGCACAGCGCCGTGCTCATCGCAGGCCGCCGCGCACGGCCAGCCGTTGCCAGGCGCGCCAGCCGGCCACCGACAGCAGCGCAAACAGCGCGTAGAGCAGCACGGTCAGCCACAAGCCCTTGTGCACGAACAGCGCCACGCTGATGAGATTGACCATCAGCCAGACGGGCCAGTTCTCCACGTACTTGCGCGCCAGCAGCACCTGCCCTGTGAGGCTGGCTGCCGTGGCCAGTGCGTCGAAGTACGGCACGTCGCTATCGGTCATGCGCGCCAGCAGCAAGCCCAGCAGCGGCCAGGCCACCAACGTGGCCGCTAGCGCCAGCGCACGGGCGCGCATACCCATGTGCCGCACGACCAGCGGGCTGCTGCCGGCCGTGCCGCGCAGCCACTGCCACCAGCCCCACAGCGATACGATCACGAAGGCGATCTGCAGGCCACTCTCGCCGTACAGGCGGCTGTCGGCAAACAGCAGCGCATACAGCAGTGAGCTGGCGATGGCCAGCGGCCAGGCGACGGTCTTGACATGCAGGTTGGCCCACACCATCAGCAGCGCCAGCACAAAGGCCACGATCTCCAGCCACGTGACCGGCGCGCCGAACAGCACGAAGGCTGGTTGCAGCAACGGCTGCGCGGCCGCCAGCAATGTGCTCAGCAGACGGGCCAAGGTCTTGCGCTTAACCGGCTCTGCGGGGCCGCTGCAAGAGTCCCCCGGGGGAATAGCGAACGAAGTGAACTTGGGGGCTTCATCTCGTTGGCGTCACCTGCACCAGTATTTCGTCGGGCCGCACCATGCCCAGCTCCGAGCGCGCGCGTTCTTCGACCATCTCCAGGCCTTCTTTCAAGTCGCTGACCTCAGCAGCCACGCGGGCGTTGCGCTCGCGCGCCGCGGCGTTGGCCAGGCGCTGCTGATCGAGCTGTTTTTGCAAACCCCACACATACGGCAGGTTGCCCTTGCCGAACCACAGGTCGCCCTGCACGACGACCAGCAGGCCGGCGAGCACGAGCGGGGTCCACTTCATCTGCCGCTCACTTCAAGTTGTAGAAGGCGGCGCGGCCCGGGTAGCTGGCGACGTCGCCCATGTCCTCCTCGATGCGCAGCAGCTGGTTGTACTTGGCCATGCGGTCACTGCGGCTCAGCGAGCCGGTCTTAATCTGCCCGGCGTTGGAGCCCACGGCGAGGTCGGCGATCGTGTTGTCTTCGGTTTCGCCGCTGCGGTGGCTGATGACGTTGGTCCAGCCGGCGCGCTTGGCCATTTCGATGGCGGCAAAGGTCTCGGACAGCGTGCCGATCTGGTTGATCTTGATCAGGATCGAGTTGGCTACGCCTTCACGAATGCCGCGCTCGAGGATTTTGGTGTTGGTAACGAAGAGGTCGTCGCCCACCAACTGCACCTTCTTGCCCAGGCGTTCGTTGAGGTGCTTCCAGCCGGCCCAGTCGCCTTCGTGCATGCCGTCTTCGATGCTCAGAATCGGGTACTTGTCGACCCAGGTGGCGAGCATGTCGGTCCACTCGGGCGCCGTCAGTTGCAGGCCTTCGCTTTGCAGGTGGTAAACCTTGGTGCCGTCGGCGCCGTCCTTGCAGAACTCGCTGGCCGCGCAATCCAGCGCGAGCGCGATCTGATCGCCGGCGTGATAACCGGCCTTGTCGATGGCTTCCAGGATCAGCTGGATCGCCGCTTCATGGTTGGCCACATTGGGTGCGAAGCCGCCTTCGTCACCCACGCTCGTGGGCATGCCGCGCGCATCGATGATCTTCTTCAGCGCATGAAAAACCTCGGCGCCGTAACGCAGCGCTTCCCGAAAGGTCGGCGCGCCGACCGGGATGATCATGAACTCCTGCAGGTCTAGGTTGTTATTGGCGTGGGCGCCGCCGTTGATGACGTTCATCATCGGCACCGGTAGGCTCATGCGCCCCATGCCGCCGAAGTAGCGGTACAGCGGCAAGCCCGATTCTTCAGCCGCGGCGCGCGCTGCGGCCATGCTCACGGCCAGCGTGGCGTTGGCGCCCAGGCGGCTTTTGTTCTCAGTGCCGTCCAGCTCGATCAGCGTCTTGTCCAGAAACGCCTGCTCGGCTGCGTCCAGGCCCATCACCGATTCGCTGATCTCGGTGTTGATGTGCTCCACCGCGCGCAACACGCCCTTGCCGAGGTAGCGGCCGGCGTCACCGTCGCGCAGCTCGATGGCTTCCCGGCTGCCGGTGGAAGCGCCGCTGGGCACCGCGGCGCGTCCCATGGTGCCGGACTCCAGCAGGACGTCGCATTCGACGGTAGGGTTGCCGCGGCTGTCTAGGATTTCGCGGCCGACGATGTCGACGATGGCACTCATGCGGCTATCTCTTTCAGCAATTAAAGTCGTTTTCGAGCAGCGGTTGCGCCTTGACCACGCGGTCCAGCGCCAGGAGTTGCTCCAGCAGCGCCTGCATGTGCTTGAGCGGCACGGCATTCGGCCCATCGCTCATGGCATTGGCCGGGTCGGGGTGCGTTTCCATGAACAGGCCCGCCACGCCCACCGCCACCGCAGCACGCGCGAGCACCGGCACGAACTCGCGCTGGCCGCCGGAGCTGGTGCCCTGGCCGCCCGGCAGCTGCACGCTGTGCGTCACATCGAAGACCACCGGCGCACCGGTTTCGCGCAGGATGGCCAGCGCGCGCATGTCCGACACCAGGTTGTTGTAGCCGAAGCTCGCACCGCGTTCGCAGGCCATGAAGCTGTCTTCGGCCAAGCCCTTCTCGCGTGCTGCGGCGCGGGCTTTGTCGATGACGTTTTTCATGTCGTGCGGCGCGAGGAACTGGCCCTTCTTGATGTTCACCGGCTTGCCGCTTTGCGCCACGGCGCGAATGAAGTCGGTCTGCCGGCACAGGAAGGCCGGTGTCTGCAGCACGTCCACGACGGCGGCCACCTGCGCGATCTCCGCTTCACTGTGCACGTCGGTCAGGATCGGCAGCCGCAGCTCCTGCCGCACCTTGGCCAGGATCTCCAGCCCGCGTGTCATGCCCGGGCCCCGAAAGCTGCTGCCGCTGCTGCGGTTGGCCTTGTCGTAGCTGCTCTTGAAGATGAAGGGAATGCCGAGCGCCGAGGTGATCTCCTTCAAGCGCCCGGCCACGTCCATCTGCAGCTGTTCGCTTTCGACGACGCAGGGGCCGCTGATGAGGAAGAAGGGCCGGTCGACGCCGACCTCGAATCCGCACAGCTTCATGCCACCGCCTTCATCGGTTCGGCGCGCCGCGCGCGCTGCTCCAGCGCGGCTTTGATGTAACTTGTGAACAGCGGGTGGCCGCCCCAGGGCGTGCTCTTGAATTCAGGGTGGAACTGCACGCCCATAAACCAGGGGTGCACGTCGCGCGGCAGCTCGACGATCTCGGTCAGCCGCTCAGCCTGCGTCAAAGCGCTGATCACCAGGCCCGCCTGCTGCAAGCGATCGAGGTAGTTGACGTTGGCTTCATAGCGGTGGCGGTGGCGCTCAGTCACCACCGGGCCGTAGATCTCGTAGGCCAACGTGCCGGGTGCGACGTCAGAGCTCTGCGCGCCCAGGCGCATCGTGCCTCCGAGGTCGCTGCTGGCGCTGCGCCGCTGAATGCTGCCGTCGCGGTCCTGCCACTCGCCGATCAGCGCGATCACCGGGTGCGGGCTGCCGGGGTCGAACTCGGTGCTGTTGGCGCCCGACAGACCGGCCACATGGCGCGCGTATTCGATGGTGGCCACCTGCATGCCCAGGCATATGCCCAGGTAGGGCACACGCTGCTCACGGGCGTATTGCGCTGCGATGATCTTGCCCTCGATGCCGCGCTTGCCGAAGCCGCCCGGCACAAGGATGGCGTCGAAGCGCGACAGCTGCGCCACGCTGTCGGCGCTCAATGTCTCAGCGTCGACGTACACCAGCTCGACCCGCGCGTGGTTGTGGATGCCGGCATGGCGCAGCGCTTCATTCAGCGACTTGTAGCTGTCGGACAGATCGGTGTATTTGCCGCACATGCCGATGCGTACGTTGGCCGACGGGTGCTCCACCTCATACACCAGCGAATCCCAGCGCCGCAGGTCGGCCGGCCGCGTCAGCAGCTGCAGCTTCATGCACACCAGCTCGTCCAGGCCCTGCTCGTGCAGCACACGCGGCACTTTGTAGATGGTGTCGACGTCCCACATGCTGATCACGCCGTGCGGCTGCACGTTGGTGAACAGGCTGATCTTGTCGCGCTCTTCATCGGGAATCGGGCGGTCGGCCCGGCACAGCAAAACGTCGGGCTGAATGCCGATCTCGCGCATCTTCTGCACCGTGTGCTGCGTCGGCTTGGTCTTCAGCTCACCGGCTGCTGCGATCCAAGGCACATACGTCAGGTGCACGAAGGCGGTGTTGTTGGGCCCCAGCTTCAAGCTCATCTGGCGCACGGCTTCCAGGAAAGGCAGGCTCTCGATGTCGCCCACCGTGCCGCCGATTTCGACGATGGCCACGTCGACATCGGCAGCACCCCGCTTGATGAATTCCTGGATCTCGCCGGTGACGTGCGGGATCACCTGCACGGTCTTGCCGAGGTAGTCACCGCGGCGCTCTTTCTCGAGCACGCTCTTGTAGATCTGGCCGGTGGTGAAGTTGTTGCTGCGTTTCATCCGCGTGGTGATGAAACGTTCGTAGTGGCCCAGGTCCAGGTCGGTCTCGGCGCCGTCGTCGGTGACAAAGACCTCGCCGTGCTGAAACGGGCTCATCGTGCCGGGGTCCACGTTGAGGTACGGGTCCAGCTTGATCAGCGTGATTTTGAGCCCGCGCGATTCGAGGATCGCCGCCAGCGACGCGGCGGCGATGCCCTTGCCCAAAGAGGACACCACGCCGCCGGTGACAAACACAAACTTGGTCATTGCATGCAGCACCGTGGGGCGCAATTCGCACACGCTGAACGCATGCGTTGGTGGCAAAGCGCGAGTATATCGGCGGGCCTCTAGCGCGACCCGCCTTGCAGACCCCTGTGCGCCGCTGTTGCGGCGGGCTCGACGACCGGCTCGACACCTGGCCGGCAGTGATAAAGCCGGATCGGTTTGCGCCCCTGTAGTGACCATACCGTGCTGCGCTACGATCGTGCTGCTTGCACCAGGTGCCCGCCGTCCCGTTCAGGGCGTCGGGTTAAACGGGAAGCCGGTGAGGGAATCAAAAACCCAATGCCGGCGCTGCCCCCGCAACGGTCAGCGAGGAGCGTGCTGCTCGATCAAGCCACTGGCCCGATAGATGGGCTGGGAAGGCGCAGCACGCTTCCGGGTGGGCTCATGCCTGCCTGGGACTCGCGAGCCCGGATACCGGCCTGATGCGATGGGAAGCCGGCGCTGCGGTGGGCAGCGGTGGGTGCTCGTTTGCCAGCTCTGATGAGCGGCACGCTGGTGCCTTCCGCTTGCAGTCTTTGCGGCATCGGCGTTTGCAACGCTGGGCCGCACGGGGCGTGCGGCTGGAGGCCTGGCTTGTCGTCCACCCCTTTGTTTTCATGTCGCGGCACGCGCTTCGTGCGCGGCCTCGTTTTGTCCGTCGGTGTCTTCTGCACCGGGCTGCCGGCGCTGCATGCGGCGCCTGACGTCGGCGTCGTCCCCGGCTCGCGCGAGCCGCTGGCACCCGAGCGGCTGGCCGCCGACGTGGTGGTGATCCCGGGCGACACGCTGCGCGACGGCAGCGCTGATTCATTGGCCGACGCGCTGCGCCGCGCAGCCGGCCTGCAGCTGTCGCGCAGCGGCGGGCCGGGGCAGAGCAGCGGGCTGTTCATTCGCGGCACGGCTTCACAACAATCGGTGGTGTTGGTCGATGGCGTGCGCGTCGGCTCGGCCACGCTCGGCTACGCCGCGGTCGAAGGGCTGAGCCTGGCGGCGCTGGACCGCATCGAGGTGCTGCGCGGCCCCGGCTCCAGCCTGTACGGTGCGGACGCGGTGGGCGGTGTCGTCAACCTCATCACGCGCCGTGGCAGCAGCGGCCTGCAGGGCGATGCACGTGTCGCCGTGGGCGGCTATGGCGCACGCGAGGCCAGCGCCGGTTTGCGGGGCGCCGACGAGCGGCTCGACTTCAACTTCGCGCTGGCGCATGAAGGCAACCGCGGCGTCAGTGCCTTGCGTGCCGGCGATGCTTTCGGCAACCACAACCCTGATCGCGACGGCTACCGCCTGAACACGCTGCAGGCCGGCGCCGGCATCCGGCCAGCAGCTGGCCACCGCATCGGCCTGGGGCTGTTGCAAACGCGCTTGAACGCGCAATACGACGCCAGCGAATTCCTGCCGCCGACCTTCACGCAAAACGCAGCGCCGGACTTCCGCAACCGGCTGGACACCACCGTCGCAGCGCTCGATTGGCGCGGCACGCTGGCCGCAGGCTGGACCGGCAGCATGCGTGTCTCGCGCAGCGAAGACGAAGCCAACGCCGGCGGCACCGTGATCGACCGCTTTCGCACCGTGCGCGAGCAGGGCGCAGCGCAACTGGCCTGGCAGACGGCGGCTTATGGCCAGTGGGTGCTGGCGCTGGAGCATGAACGCGCGCAAGCGCAATCCACGCTATACAGCGGCGACAAAGCACGCAGCAACAACGCCGCAGTGCTGGCCTGGACGGGGCAGACGGCGGCTGCCGATTTGCCGCCGCTGCTGTCGTGGCAATTCGATCTGCGCCGTGACGACAACAGCCAGTACGGTGCTGTCGACACCGGCCGCGCCGGCGGGGCGATGTCGCTGGCCGCGGTGGCGCCGGGCTTGCGGCTTCGGGCGCTGGCCGGCAGCAGCTTCCGCGCGCCCAGCTTCAACGACACCGACTATCCCGGCTACGGTGTGCCGACGCTCAGGCCCGAGCGCGGGCAAAGCGTCGAGCTGGGCGTGGACTGGCGCGGCGCCGATGACAGCAGCCGCGCGGCGCTGACCATCTACCGCAACCGGGTACGCGACCTCGTCGGTTTCACGTCCGACAAGGCGCTGTGTCCGCCAGAGCCGGCCTACGCCTTTGGCTGCGCGGCCAACGTCAGCCGCGCGCAACTGCAGGGCGCCACCTTGTCCGGCGCACAGCGCTTCGCCGCCTTCGGCTTCAGCGCGCAGCTCGATTGGCTGCGTGCGCGCAACCGCGACAGCGGCGCGCGGCTGCCCCGCCGCGCCGATCGCCAAGCCACGCTGGGCGCTGACTGGCGCATCGGTGACTGGACGGTCGGCAGCAGCCTGCTGCACATCGGCAAACGGCCAGACGGCGGCCGCACGCTGGCAGCCGAAAGCACCATCGACATCAACGTGCTGTGGCGCTTTGCGCCGCTGTGGACCGTGCAGGCAAAGCTGCTCAACGCCACCGACCGCAACCGCGAACCGGCGGCCGACTACCAGGGCCTGGGCCGCCAGGCGGTGCTTTCACTGCGCTACGCGTTGGCGTTATGAGACGCGGCTGGCATCGGTTGAAGGCGCTGCTCAATGTGGCGTTGGGCTGCGTTGCGTTGGCGACAGCCGGCGCGTACTCCGCGCAGACGCAGACGCAGACGCAGACGCAGCCACCGTTGAAGACACAGCCGCAGCCGCAGCTGCAGCCGCAGCTGCAGCCGCAGCCGCAGCCGCAGACCGTCACCGTCACCGACGAGCAAGGCCACAGCGTCACGCTGCCCGCAGCGCCGCAGCGCATCGTCGCGCTGCTGCCGTCGCTGACTGAGACGGTGTGCGCGCTGCAGGCCTGCCAGCGGCTGGTCGGCACCGACCGCCATTCCAACTGGCCGGCCGAGGTGGCCGCGCTGCCCAAGCTCGGTGGCCTGGAAGACACGCAGATCGAGCGCCTGGTGGCGCTGCGGCCCGACCTGGTGCTGCTGCCGCCGTCTTCACGCGCGGCCGACCGGCTGCGCGCGCTGGGCCTGCCGGTGCTGGTGCTGGAGCCGCAGGACTGGGCCGGCACGCAGCGCACGCTGCGCACCGTGGCGCGGGTGCTGGGCGTGGCCGATGGCGGCCAGGCGGTGATCGATGCCGGCGAGCGGCGCATCGATGCCGCCGCCGCGCGCGTGCCGCAGCGCTGGCGCGGGCGCAGCGTGTACTTCGAAGTGGCCAGCACGCCGTATGCGGCCGGTGAAGCTTCGTTCGTCGGTGCGCTGCTGCTGCGCTTGAGCCTGATCAACATCGTGCCCGCGGCGCTGGGGCCTTTTCCGCAGCTCAACCCCGAGTTCGTGCTGCGCGCACAGCCGGCGCTGGTGATGGCCAGCCGCAGCGCGCTGTTGCAAATGCCGTCGCGCCCCGGCTGGGGCGCCTTGCCGGCTTTGCAGTCGCAGCACCGGTGTGCTTTTGCGCCGGCCGAATGGGACACGCTGGTGCGCCCCGGCCCGCGCTTGGCCGACGGCGCCGAGGCCATCGTGCAGTGCTTGCTGGCGCTGCAGCCGGGGGTGCATTCGGCGCGGCACCCGGTAGTGCAGCTGGGGATAGAACCGGTGATGAAATCGGCGGTGCAACCGGCGGTGCAACCGGCGGTGCAACCGGCGGTGCAACCGGCGGTGCAACCGGCGGTGCAACCGGCGGTGCAACCGGCGATGCAACCGGCGATGCAACCGGCGGTGCAACCGGCGATGCAACCGGCGATGCAACCGGCGATGCAACCGGTAATGCAACCGGCGGTGCGACCGGCGTTGCACCCAGCGATGCAGCTGGCGACGCAGCCGGCGCTTCACCCGGCATCGCAGCGGGCATTGCAGCCGGCATTGCAGCCGGCATTGCAGCCGGCGCTTCACCCGGCCCGAAATCCCGCGCTGCACCCGGCGCCGCGATGACGGTGCCCGCGCCTGGTCCCGCGCCCAATTCGGCGCGGGCCGCCACGCCGCAGCGCCTGGCGCTGGTGCTGGCCGCTGTGGCTGTGCTGCTGTTGCTGCTGGGCTTGTGCGCCGGCGCGCAGGGCTGGTCGCTGGCGTGGGCGCAGGACGCCGATCTGATCACCGCCATCCGCGCGCCACGCACGCTGGGCGCGCTGTTGGCAGGTGCACTGCTGGGGCTGGCCGGCGCGCTGGCGCAGGGGCTGTTTCGCAACCCGCTGGCCGATCCGTACCTGCTGGGCTCGGCCGCAGGCGCCGGCCTGGGCGTGGTGCTGGCCCTGGCAGCGGGCGGCGCACTGGCCGGCAGCGCAGCCATGCCGCCGCTGGGCTGGCTGCGCGATCTGGGGCTGGTGGGCGCGGCCTTCTGCGGTGCGCTCGGCGGTGTGGCCTTGACGCTGCTGCTGGCCGGTGGCGCCGCCCGGCCGTTGCAACTGCTGCTGTGCGGCGTGGTGGTGGGCGTGCTGATGGG
>JAJAZC010000036.1 GCA_026785885.1 Rubrivivax sp. | reverse complement strand
GGCGCGCGGCAGCGGCGGCGCATGCAGCTCGCATGGCGGCGTCAGGTCCTGCAAGCGCCGGTCGCCAGCGCCCAGCGGCAACGCCGTGGCCGCCTGCCAGCGCCGCGCCCAGGGCAGCAGCGCAGCATCGTGGTTAGCCTGGCTGATCAGCGTGATGCCGAAGGGCAGGCCCGCGCTGCCGAAGCCGGCTGGCAGCGCCAGGGCGCACCAGCCCAGCAGGTTGACGAAGTTGGTGTAGGTGCCAAGCACCGCGTTGGCGCCGATGGGGTCGGCCGCCACGTCAGCGAAGCTCGGGTGCCGCGGTGCGGTGGGCACCATCAGGGCATCGACCTGCTGCCACAGCGCAATGAGCTGCCTGCGCTGGCGCTGCAGCGTGTACTGCGCTGCAAACGTGTCGGCCGCACTGAAGCGCGTGGCGCCGGCAATCACCGCGGCGACGGTCGGCTCCAGCGCATCGGGCGTGTGCTGGCGCTGCGGCTGTGAATGCGATTGCGATTGCTGGTGCGATTGCGGGTGCGATTGCGGGTGCGGGTGCGGCTGCAACAGCGGCTGCACCGTCAGCAGGCGCTCGGCCAACCAGGGGCCGTCGTACAGCGCGCGGGCGACTGCGTGCAGCGGCTCGAAATCGATCTCGACGATCTGGGCACCGAGCGCCTGCGCCTGCGCCAGCGCCGCGGCCCAGGCAGGCGCGTGGCCTTGTGCGGCGTCGATCTGCACGCGGCGCGGCACACCCAGGCGCAGCGCGGCCGGCAGCGTTGCCGGGCCGGGCTCGAAGCGGCTGTAGTCGTCCAGCGGGTCGGCGCCTTCCAGCACCGCCAGCACCGCGGCTGCGTCGTCAACCGTCAATGCAAAGATCGATACGCAATCGATCGTGCGGCAGGCCGGCAGCACACCGTGGGTGCTGATGCGGCCGGGTGTCGGCTTCAAGCCAACGATGTTGTTGAAGGCCGCCGGTATGCGGCCCGAGCCGGCGGTGTCGGTGCCCAGCGCAAAGGCCACCTCGCCGCGCGACACCACCACCGCCGAGCCCGAGCTGGAGCCGCCGCTGACGTGCCCCGGCGCAAGCGTGCTGGCCGGTGCGCCATACGGTGAGCGCGTGCCGACCAAGCCGGTCGCAAACTGATCCAGATTGGTCTTGCCGACCAGCAACGCACCGGCATCGCGCAGCCACTGCACCACGCTGGCATCGTGCTGCGCTTCATGCGCAAACGCTGGGCAGGCCGCGGTCGTCGGCCAGCCGGCGGCGTCGATGTTGTCCTTGACGGCGAAGGGCACGCCAAACAGCGGCAGCCGCTGCAGCAGCGTGGCGCGGTCGGGTGCTGCAGCGGCAAGCGCCGCGAGCGCGTCGATCCGCGGCGCCAGTGCGGCGGTGCTGCACCGCATGATCCAAGCCGGTGCAGCCGGCTGCGCGGCCCAGTGCTGCAGATGCGCCCGCAGCGTGGTGCGCACGTCCGCACCCTGCAGCCAGGCAGCGCGCCAGCCGGCGATCGTCAGCGGCCTGTCCAGCGCTGCTGCGCTTGGGCATTCGGTGGGCGACGACGGTATCAAGATAGGTGCACCAGGCGGTATACAAGCGGTTGGTCAGGTCACTGCTAGCACCGTTCGTGCCACCACAGGACGGTTTTGAAGCCGGCCGGCATGCCGCTCGTTTTGCGCGTCAGCTTTTCAACAGGTGCAAACACGCGCTGTCAAAGCGAGCCGGTGTGTAGAAAATTAGCAATCGATCACCACCGCGCCACACGACTGCGGGGTGACCGGCCGAACCCCGTCCGGTAGCATCGATTTCAATCACCCGCCGTCTTCGGCGTCCCACCCTGGCGGGTCCGCCTCGCGCCCGAGTCCCCATGCAACAGTCGCTCCCCTGGATCCTGGCTTCGCTGGCGCTGGCTTTGCTGCTCGGTGCTGCGGTGCTGACGGTGCTGCGCCGCCAGCCTGAACAAAAGCAACCTCTGCCCACTGTTTGGACGCTGACCTCGCGCCCGGTTTTCAGCATCGAAGAGCGGCGCGTCTACCGCCAGCTGCGCGAGGCACTGCCGCACCACATCATCCTGTCCAAACTGCCGCTGTTGCGCTTTTGCCAGCCCACCGATCCGGGCGAGGTGCGCTACTGGTACGAGCTGCTGGGCTCCAATTACGTGAGCTTTGCGATTTGCAGTTCCACCGGCCGCGTGCTGGCCGCCGTCGATCTGCAGTCGAACCGCAGCAGCTCGCGCCGCAGCCTGCAGATCAAACAGGCGGTGCTGTCGGCATGCAAGGTGCGCTTCGTGCGCTGCACAGCCGACAAACTGCCCAGCGTGCCCGAGCTGCAGTTGCTGGTGCCGCAGATCGGCCCGGCCTCTCGCGGGCCCCGCGCCGCGCCGGCCATCAGCGAGGTGCGTGACCACCTGGCCACCACGCTGGCCAGCCGGCGTCGCGAACGCACGGCGCTGTGGGCCGACTCCGGCTTCCTGCAGGACTCCTTTTTCGGCGCCGACGGCCGCATGGAGGCCGGTGTCGTCAGCGGCTTCGGCGGCCTGCACAGCAGCGGCGTTTTGGTGCGCGAGATTCAGGCCAGCCAGTTCGACGACAGCGCCGGCGTGGTCTTCGACGGCAACACGGCACGCCTGCGACACTAGCGCCGCACGCGGCGCTGCTTTTGGCGCTGCTGTTCGGCACTGCTTTTGGTACTGCTTTTGACACTTCCTGCGGCGCAGAACGCGGCGCTGCTTGCAGCGAAAGGGCGCTTCAGACAGGGCGTCCGGCATCGCAACCCGCACGGCACGGCACGCCGATCTGCACGCGGCCCGGCCCGCTGATCACCGCGGTCCGACGCGGCCACCCACGTGAACTTTCACCACCTCGACCCCCAGCAGGTTTTGCAGTCGCTGGATGCCGTCGGCCTGCGCGGCGACGGGCGCATCCTGCAGCTCAACAGCTACGAGAACCGCGTCTTCCAGGTCTTTCTCGAAGACGCCGCCAGCGGGCACGACGTGGTGGTGGCCAAGTTCTACCGGCCGGGCCGCTGGAGCAGTGCCCAGATCGTCGAAGAGCACGGCTTCGCGCTGGAGCTGGCCGCGGCCGAGGTGCCCGTGGTGCCGCCGCTGGTGTTGTCGGCTGCGTCAGACGGCGGCGCCGACGCCGGCTTGCAGCTGCACGGCGAGCCGCCCACGCTGGCCTGCCGCAGCACCGCCGCCGGTGAACACCGCTACACCGTGGCCGCACGCGGCGCAGGCCGCGAGCCGGAGCTGGAAGACCCGGCCGCGCTGCGCCAGCTGGGCCGCTTCATCGGCCGGCTGCACACCGTCGGCGCGCGGCGGCCCTTCGAGCACCGCCACCACCTGAGCGCGCGCACCGACGGCCGCGCCGCGCTGCAGTTGCTGATCGACGGCGGCTTCGTGCCCGATACCGACAAGCCAGCCTGGCACGACGCAGCCCGGCGTGCGCTCGACGCCGTAGAAACAGCGTTCGATGCCGCCGAGCCGCTGGCCACGCTGCGCCTGCACGGTGACTGCCACCTCGGTAACGTGCTGTGGCGTGAAGGAGCACCGCATGTCGTCGACCTGGACGACGCGATGCAGGGCCCGGCCGTGCAGGACCTGTGGATGCTGGTCAGCGGCGACCACGCGACGATGGCCCAGCAGCTGCGTCACCTACTGGAAGGCTACGAACAGTTCCGCGATTTCGACGACCGCGAGCGCGGCCTGATCGAGCCGCTGCGCACGCTGCGCATGCTCCGCCACAGCGCCTGGCTGGCCGCGCGCTGGGTTGACCCGACCTTCCCTCTGAACTTTCCGTTCTTCGGCAGCGCGGCTTACTGGAATCAGCAGACCGCGCAGTTGCGCGAGCAGCTGCAGCTGATTCAGGGCTCGCCGACGTAGCGGTTGCCGCCGCCCACGCCGGCGGCCTGCATGCCGTCAGCCGACCAGCAGCGTGTTGACGCGTCGCACGTAAGCCGCCGGGTCTTCGAGCTGCCCGCCTTCGGCTAGCAGTGCCTGGTCGAACAGGATCTGCGCCAGATCGTCGAAGCGTTCGCTGCCAACCGCTGAGTCCAGCCGCTTGACCAGCGCATGGTCCGGGTTGATCTCCAAAATCGGCAGGCTTTTGCCCATGCCCGACATGCCGGGTGCAGTCTGGCCGGCCTGCTTGAGCAGGCGCGACAGGTGCGAGCTCATGTCGCCATCGTCGGCCACGATGCAGGCCGGCGAATCGACCAGCCGCGTCGTCGCGCGCACGTCCTTGGCACGGTCCTTCAGCGCGGCTTTGAGCTTGTCGACCAGCGGCTTGAGCGCTTCTGCCGTGACCTCGGCGGCCTTCTTTTCTTCGTCGTCCTGCAGCGCGCCCAGATCGACCCCGCCTTTGGCCACACTGGTCAGCGGCTTGCCGTCGAACTCGTACAGGTGGCTCAGCATCCACTCGTCGACGCGGTCGACGAGCAGCAGCACCTCGATGCCCTTCTTGCGAAAGATCTCCAGTTGCGGGCTGTTTTTGGCCGTGGCCAATGTGTCGGCGGTGACGTAGTAGATGGCGTCTTGGCCTTCCTTCATGCGGCCGGCGTAATCCGCCAGCGACACGCCGCTGTCGGCGCCTTTGTCAACGTTTGTGCTGGCAAAGCGAAACAGCTTGGCCAGGCGCTCGCGGTTGTTGTGGTCCTCGCCGATGCCTTCTTTCAGCACGCTGCCGAATTGCTCCCAAAAGGCCGCGTACTTGGCACGTTTGTCGGCGTCTTCGCTGTCGGCCACGTCTTCCAGCATGGTCAGCACACGCTTGGTGCTGCCCTCGCGGATGGCCTTCACATCGCGGCTTTCCTGCAGCAGCTCGCGGCTGACGTTGAGCGGCAAGTCAGCGCTGTCGATCACACCCTTGACGAAGCGCAAGTACACCGGCATCAGCGCTTCAGCGTCGTCCATGATGAACACGCGCTTGACGTACAGCTTGACGCCGCCGCGCTTGTCGCGGTTCCAGAGATCGAAGGGCGCCTTGGCCGGTACGTACAGCAGCTGCGTGTACTCGCTGCGGCCTTCGACGCGGTTGTGCGTGTAGGCCAGCGGCGGCTCCTGGTCATAGCTGATCTGCTTGTAAAAGTCCTGGTACTGCTGGTCGGTAATGTCGCTCTTGCTGCGTGCCCACAGCGCAGCGGCCTTGTTGACCGGCTCCCACTCCGCCGTGGTGACCTGTTCTTTTTTCTCTTCGTCCCAGGTCTGCTTTTGCATCAGCACCGGCAGGCTGATGTGATCGCTGTACTTGCTGATGATGGACTTGAGCTTCCAGGCACTGAGGAACTCTTCTTCGCCGTCGCGCAGGTGCAGGATGACGTCGGTGCCGCGCTCTTTGCGCTCGATCGTCTCGACCTCGAAGTCACCGCTGCCCTCACTGCTCCAGCGCACGCCCTCAGCAGCCGGCGCGCCGGCGCGGCGCG
>JAJAZC010000035.1 GCA_026785885.1 Rubrivivax sp. | reverse complement strand
CGGCCACCGCCACCGCCAGCACCACCACCAGCGCCGCCTGCACCGCCGCCACCGGTACCGCCACCGCCGTAGCCGCCGCTGCCGCCACCGCCGCTGCCACCACCGCCGTAACCGCCGCGGCTGCCACCTGCACCACCACCACCACCGCCGCCGCCAAAGCCGCCCGGGCGGTCTTCGCGCGGGCGGGCCTCGTTGACGACGATGGCACGGCCGTCGACCGGCTGGCCGTTCATGCCGTTGATGGCCGCTTGCGCTTCAGCGTCGGTGCCCATTTCCACGAAGCCGAAGCCCTTGGAGCGGCCGGTTTCGCGGTCCATCATGACCTTGGCCGAGCTGACGTTGCCGAACTGAGAGAAGGCCTGGAGCAGCGAGTCGTCGCGCACCGAATAAGCCAAATTACCGACGTAAAGTTTATTTCCCACGGGGAGCCCTTAAATGAACCTGAAAAACCATGCGGAGCTCAACCCTGCGTGAACCATTCAAGCGAAAGGTGCGGCTGCCAGACACAGACCCCCAATTATGGGAGTCGCGTCTGTGTGCCTGTAAAGCGGGGTCGCGTCAAGTGTTGTTTTGTCGTCCCCGTGCTAACCCGCAATGCTGAGGTTGGCGCGGACCCCGCCGAGGCGGCGTTTCCATCCGCCTCGGGACAACTTGCGCAGCACCTACGATCGAGCGATGGATCTGCTCAAGCCGTTGATCGCCTTGCTGGCCATCGTCAACCCGATCGGCGTCGTGCCGTTTTTCATTCACTTCACGCAGGCCTTCTCGCCTGAGCAGCGTCGGCGCACGATCCGCATCAGCGCCTTTTCGACCTTCGTCGTGATCGCTGTCAGCGCGCTAGCAGGGTTGAAGATCATCGAGTTCTTCGGCATCTCGCTGGCTTCGTTCCAGGTTGGCGGGGGTGCCCTGCTGCTGATCAGCGCGCTGTCCATGCTTAACGCGCAGCCGGCCGAGAGCAAACCCAGCGATCTGACCGAGGGCGAAGAGAAACTCGACGCCGGTGCCAGCATCGCCGTGGTGCCGCTGACGATTCCGCTGCTGACCGGGCCGGCGACGATCTCGACCATGATCATCTACGCCGAGCAGACACGCCAGCTGTGGCAGATCGGCGTGCTGGTGGGCTACGGTGTCGTCATCGCTGTCGTCACCTTCATCGCGTTCTCGGCCTCGGGCCGCATTGCGCGGGTGCTGGGCCGCACCGGCATCAACGTGATGACGCGGCTGATGGGCCTGATCCTGGCCGCCATGGCGGTGGAGTTGCTGGCCGACGGACTCGTCAAGCTGTTTCCCGTGCTGGCCTCGCACGTCAACTAAGAGCCTTAAAGCATGGCGGCCATCAGCACCGACCTGGCCGCCGGCTTCGACTTCATCGTTGTCGGCGCCGGCACGGCCGGCTGCCTGCTGGCCAACCGGCTGTCGGCGCGCGCCGACCGGCGTGTGCTGTTGATCGAGGCCGGCGGCCGTGACAACTACCACTGGGTGCACATCCCGGTGGGCTACCTGTACTGCATCGGCAACCCGCGCACCGACTGGCTGTACCAGACGATGGCCGACGCCGGCCTCAACGGGCGCCAGCTGCGCTACCCGCGCGGCAAGGTGCTGGGCGGCTGCAGCAGCATCAACGGCATGATCTACATGCGCGGTCAGGCGCGGGACTACGACGGCTGGGCTGCGCAGACCGGCGACGACACCTGGCGGTGGGAGCATTGCCTGCCGTTCTTCAAGCAGCACGAAGATCACTGGGGTGGCGGTGACGCCTCGCACGGCGCCGGTGCCGAATGGCGTGTTGAGCGGCAGCGGCTGTCGTGGCGCATCCTGGATGCTTTTGCCGAAGCCGCCGTCGAGGCCGGCATCCCGCCCACCGACGACTTCAACCGCGGCAGCAATGAAGGCATCGGCTACTTCGAAGTCAACCAGAAGCGCGGTGTGCGCTGGAACACCAGCAAGGCTTTCCTGCGCCCGGTGCTGAAGCGGCCCAACCTGCGTGTGCTGACCGGCATGCAGGCCAGCCGGCTGCTGATCGAGCGCGGTCGCGTGGTCGGTGTCGAGCTGCAAGCGGCTGCCGGCGGCGCGGCGGTGTCGGTGCGGGCGTCGCGCGAAGTCGTGCTGTGCGCGGGCGCGGTCGGCACGCCGCAGCTGCTGCAGCTGTCGGGTATCGGTGAGCCGGCGCTGCTGCAAACGCATGGCATCGCCGCAGTGCATGCGCTGGCGGGTGTCGGCGAAAACCTGCAGGACCACCTGCAGATCCGCGCCGTGTTCCGGGTCGACGGCGTGAGCACGCTCAACACACGCGTCAACAGCCTGTGGGGCAAGGCGGCCATCGCGTTGGAATACGCCTGGCGGCGTAGCGGGCCGATGAGCATGGCGCCGTCGCAGCTGGGCGCTTTCACGCGCTCGTCGCCGGCGCAGCGCTGGCCCAATCTGCAGTACCACGTGCAGCCGCTGTCGCTGGACGCCTTTGGCCAGCCGCTGCACCGCTTCAATGCCTTCACAGCCAGCGTGTGCAACCTCAATCCCGGCTCGCGCGGCTACGTGCGCATTGCGTCGCCTAGGCCGCAGGACGCGCCGCTGATTCAAGCCCGTTATCTGTCGACCGACGAAGACCGGCTCGTCGCCGCCGAGTCCTTGCGCCTGACACGGCGCATTGCGGCCATGCCAGCGCTGACGCGCTACCGCCCACAGGAGGTGCGCCCGGGAGTGCAGTACCAAAGCGACGCAGACCTGGCGCGCCTGGCGGGCGACATCGGCACGACGATCTTCCACCCCGTGGGCACCTGCCGCATGGGGCGCACCGGCGAGGCCGGCGCCGTGGTCGACACGCGGCTGAAGCTACAGGGGCTGGCCGGCCTGCGCATCGCCGACGCCAGCGTGATGCCCAGCATCACCAGCGGCAACACCAACGCACCGACCCTGATGATCGCTGAGCGCGCCGCGGCCTGGATGCTTGCGGAGCACGCCCGCTGATCGGCACTGGCGGACCCGGCTGCCTTGAGGCCGTTGGGTTAGCCCGAATAGCAACTTTTATTACGCTCGATACATTCGTTTTCCTCACCGCGGCCCGGGCACCGGCCCCGCTTGCGGCGGAGGCAGAGGAGACGACAGAAGACGGACGGCAGACATCAGCGACGACGACGGATCGGCAGGGCACCACCCAGGCGCACCAGGCCGACGACTTTGCAACGCGCCGCTTGTCGGCGCGTTTCTTTTTTCTGCCGCTTGTCGGCGCGTTTCTTTTCCAGGCTGCTTATCGGCGCGTTTTCTCCAAGCCCGTTCGCCCGTTCGCCTGTCTTTGCGGCCACAGCCAGCGCCACCCAGTTCGCGGTGTTCGACCCGGCTTATCTGCCCGCTGCCGACGCCTGCTCTGCCTACGATCGACGGTACTCCCTGGCTTTGTGGTCGCTCGCCATGTCCGTCAATCCTGAACTGCGCAAGCTCGACATCGACATCCCGTCGCAACCGCATGCCCTGGTGCAGCTGTCGCTGCTGATGGCCGAGGACACCATCAACTTGCAGGCTGCGGCAGCGCTGATCGAAAGCGACATGGCGCTGGCCGCAGCGGTGATGAAAGCCGTCAACTCGTCGCTGTACGGCCTGAAGGGCCGGGTGCAGAGCGTGCATCAGGCCGTCACATATCTGGGCATGCGTGAGGTGGCTGCCATCACCTTCGAGATGGGCCTGCGGGCGGTTTTCCCGCCGGCGCCGGAGCTGGACCCGATCTGGCAACGTGCCGCCTGGCGCGGGCAATTGATGTCGCAGCTGGCGCAGCGGCTGTCGCTGGACGCCTGGGCCGCACATTCGGCCGGGTTGTTCGAAGAATGCGGCAAGGCGGTGCTGTTCCGCCACGCGCCGGATCACTACGGCGCGATGCTGCGCGCCGCACCCGGCGACATCGAGCTGGTACTGCTGGAGCAGGCCGGTTTCGGTGTCAGCCACGACAAGCTCGGCGGCGCGTTGTGCGAGAGCTGGGGGCTGGGCGCCAGCGCGGTGGCCAGCGTGCGCCACCACGTGCAGGCGCAGGCCACGCACCGGCTCGAAGACCAGCCCGCGCGGCGCCCGATCCTGGCGCTGTCGGTGCTGGCCCATACGCTGGAAACCGCGCCGGACACGTTGGACGCTGTTGTTGCAGCTGTGGCTCCGCAGGTCGAGCTAGACCCGCTGCTGACGCTGCGCGCGGTGCAGGCCGTGCAAAGCCAACGGCTGGCCGACGCCGCCCCAAGCTGAGCCGCATTGATCCGGGCCCAGACGGACTCAGAAGCTGTGAATGAATTGGACGCGCCCGAGCGGGCGGCCCAACGGGTGGTGATCTAGGCGCAAAGCACAGCCGTAGCTCGGGCTACGGCGAGCATTTGCAACGACGAGCAGCGCCCGCTGGGACGCACGAGCGGGTGTGG
>JAJAZC010000034.1 GCA_026785885.1 Rubrivivax sp. | reverse complement strand
GGGCTGAGCCGGGACGTGCGACTCCGGAAGGACTCGCTCGCCAGGCGAAGGCCCGAGCGCGATTTCACGCGCGAGGGCCAGTTAGCTATTCAGCGAATCCGGCTTGGTGGCCACTTCGTCGTCGGTCAGCGGTGGTGTGCCGCCGAAGTTGTCGTTGAAGGTGAACAGCAGCGAGATGTAGAACACGGCTGAGAACACCAGGCCTGCCGGCACGCCCAGCACACCCGCCAATTGCGGCAGACCCAGCAAGCCCATCACCAGCGCGGCGACGATGCCGAAGACGACGATGCTGCCGACCCAGGCCATCGCGTAGACGAAAAACGCGCCTTTGCTACGCCACACCGCCAACGTGCTGGAAAACAGCGCCTGCCCGACACTGTGGCCGCCCCAATGCACCAGCGCCGGTGCATGCCAGTAGGGCACCGACAGCAGCGCGCCAAGCGTCACTGCCAGGAGCGCGCCGGTGGTCACGCCGGGTTCGGACAACAGTGCGTCGATTTGCGGCTGCGCAGCCTCGCCTTTTGCCATCAACTCCTGCAGCCGGCCCCAGGCACCGTTGGACACCGCGTCGGCCAGCCACAGGATCACCAGGGCGGCCACGCCGTAGCCCGCGCACAGCAGCAACAGTGCACGGCGTCGGCGCGCGTCGGTGCGCAGCGGCTCGATGTACTGGCGCGGATGAACCGGCCCGTCCAGCAGCGCCGATTGGCTGGCCACCATGAAGCCCAGGCTCAGCAGCGGCAGCGACATCATCTGCGCCAGCCCGCCCAGCAACGGCACCAGGCTGACCACCAGCGCAGCAAACAGGAACACCGCAAACAGCGCCGTGAAGGCCAGTGGCCGGCGTGCAAACAAACGCCAGCCGTCGCCCACCCAGCGCGCGCCACGCGCAGATTCGGCGGTCTTCAGGATCAGGGCCATGCGGTTGTTCAGGGTTTCGAAAGTCGAAGGCCGGTGCACAGCGCCGGGGATAGGCCGATATGCCGATAGCCTGACGGGGTTCAGACGCTCGGGTGCCAGGGCAGGGCAATGCGGGCTTGCAGCACCCGCTCGAAATGGCCGGGGTCCTTGGGCTGCAACAGCGCTGCACGACGCGGCAAATGCCAGTCCCACAGCCGGCTGATCCAGAAGCGCAGTGCCGCGGCGCGCAGCAGCGCCGGCATCGCGCGCACCTCACCGGCGCTCAACGGACGCTCCTGCTGGTAGGCAGCCATGAAGGCGCTGGCGCGGTGCTCATGGAGCTGGCCGCTGACAAGGTCCGTGCACCATTCGTTGAGGCACACCGCCACGTCGAACAGCAGCGCGTCGGTGCCGGCAAAGTAGAAGTCGAAGAAGCCGCACAGCCGGTCGCCGCCGGCGGTGTCGTCGAACATCACGTTGTCGCGAAACAGGTCGGCGTGTATCGGCCCGCGCGGCAGCGCCTGCCCGGCGGGCGATTGCGCCAGGTGCTGCTGGAAAGCAAGCTCGTCGTCCAGCAAGGCCAGTTGCTCCGGCGCCAAGTGCGGGCGGATGGTGGGCGCCGTCTCCAGCCACCAATCCAGGCCGCGCAGATGCGGCTGTTGCAGCGCAAAGCTTTGGCCGGCGCGGTGCATGCGCGCCAGCATCTGGCCCACCAGTGCTGCATGCCGGGCGTCCGGGCGCAGGCGGTGGCTGCCGGGCAGCCGCGTCACCACGGCAGCGGGTTTGCCGGCCACGTGGTGCAGCAATTCACCACCCGGCGCGGGCTGGGGCGCCGGCACCGGGATGCCTTCGGCCGCCAGGTGCTGCATCAGCTGCAGGTAGTACGGCAGTTGCTCTGCGCTCAGGCGCTCGAACAGCGTCAACACCCACTGGCCCCTGGCCGTGCTGGCGTAGTAGTTGGTGTTCTCGATGCCGGAGCGAATGCCCTGCAGATCGGTCAGCGCGCCTAGGCCCAGGCGGAGGAACAGCGCATCGGCCTCGTCGAAGCGGACCTCAGTGTAGACCGCCATGGTGCGGTCAAAAGTTCAGGATCGACCAGGCGGGACGGCCGGCGTTGCCGCGCTCCTGCGAGGGGTCGCGCCCCAGTGTCGGCGCCTGAATCTGATACGGCCGCACGCCGCCGATCTTGCTCTGCACCACCACCCGCTCGACGCCGTTGCGCCCGCGAATCTCTTCGATTCGGGCGTTGTCGTCTTCGATCACGGTGATGTGCGGCCGCATGGCACGCCGGGCCGGCGCAGACGCAGCACCAGCCGCCGTCAATGCCGCCGTTCCCGCGGCAGTTACCGCGCCAGTTGCAGCGGTCTGCGCCCCGGTCTGCGCCGAAGCAGGCAAGCAGCCGACGATGGCCAGCAGAGCTGTGGCAACGCGCAGTAGGGAAGACATTGAAGCGATTCTACGCAGCGCCTGATGGCCAAAACCCGCGGCGCCACAATCACGGCATGAGCAACAAGACGATGCTGTTGGTAGACGGGTCGAGCTACCTCTACCGCGCTTACCACGCGATGCCGGACCTGCGTTCCGGTGGCGTGCCGACCGGTGCCATCCACGGCATGGTGGCAATGTTGAAGCGGCTACGCGAGCAGTACCCGGCTGAGCACGCGGTGTGTGTGTTCGACGCCAAAGGGCCGACCTTCCGCGACGCGCTGTACGCCGACTACAAGGCCCACCGCGCGCCGATGCCCGAGCCGCTGGCGCAGCAGATCGAGCCCATCCACGAGGTCGTCAAGCTGCTGGGCTGGCCCGTGCTGGAGGTTCCCGGCGTCGAGGCTGACGACACCATCGGCACGCTGGCCTGCGTTGCCGCGAGAAGCGGCCACCGGGTCATCATCAGCACCGGCGACAAGGATCTGGCGCAACTGGTCACGCACCAGGTGACGCTGATCAACACGATGAGCAACGAGACGCTCGATGTCGAGGGCGTCAAGGTCAAATTCGGTGTGCCGCCCGATCGCATCGTCGACTACCTGACGCTGATCGGCGACAGCGTGGACAACGTGCCCGGCGTCGATAAGGTCGGCCCCAAGACGGCGGCCAAATGGATTGCCGATTACGGCTCGCTGGACGGCGTGGTGGCCAACGCCGGCAACATCAAAGGCGTGGCCGGCGAGAACCTGCGCCGGGCGCTGGACTGGCTGCCGCTGGGCAGGAAGCTCATCACTGTAGTGAAGGATTGCGAGCTGGCCGACCACATCGCCGACTGGCCGGCATTGGAAGCACTGGCACTGCGCGAGGTCGACCGCGAAGGGTTGCTGGCCTTCTTTGAACGTTTCGGCTTCAAGGCCTGGCGCAAGGAGCTGGAGGTGGCGCTGGGCCGCAGCAGCGAGCCGGTTGCCGAGATACCGGCAGAGCGCCGCGCCGATGAGCCGCAAGCCCCGGCGCTGGCGGTCGCACGCGAGTACGAAACCATCACCACCTGGGAGCGCTTGGACGCCTGGCTGGTCGTGCTGCAGGCCGCCGAGCTGGTGGCCATCGACACCGAGACCGACAGCCTGGATGCGCTGCGCGCGCGCATCGTCGGCATCAGCTTCGCCGCCGAGCCGGGCCGTGCTGCTTATGTGCCGCTGGCGCACAGCTACCCCGGTGCAGCCGACCAGTTGCCGATGGACGCGGTGCTGGCGCGCCTGAAGCCGTGGCTGGAAGATGCCAGCCGCGCCAAGGTCGGCCAAAACATCAAGTACGACCTGCACGTGCTGGCCAACGCCGGCATCCAGGTGCGTGGCTACCGGCACGATACGCTGCTGCAGAGCTACGTGTTGGAAGCCCACCGCACGCATGGCCTGCAGGCGCTGGCTGAGCGCCACCTCGGGCGCAAGGGCCTGAGCTACGAAGATCTGTGCGGCAAGGGCGCCAACCAGATTCCGTTTGCACAGGTGGAGATCACGCGCGCTGCCGAGTACTCCGGTGAAGACAGCGAGATGACGCTGCACGTGCACCAGACGCTGTGGCCGCGTGTGGCTGCTGACGCTGGGCTGCGCTATGTCTACGAGCACATCGAGCTGCCGGTCAGCGCCGTGCTGCAGCGCGTTGAGCGCCACGGCGTGCTGATCGATGCCGGGGCTCTGGCGCGCCAGAGCCAGGCGCTGGCTGAGCGCATGGTGGCGCTGGAGCAGGCGGCCTATGACATAGCCGGCCAGCCTTTCAACATGGGCAGCCCCAAGCAGATCGCCGAGATTCTGTTCGGCAAGCTCGGCCTGCCGGTGAAGAAGAAAACCGCCACCGGTGCTGCCAGCACCGACGAAGAGGTGCTGGCCGAACTGGCAGTCGACTACCCGCTGCCGGCGCGCATCCTGGAGCACCGCAGCCTGTCCAAGCTCAAGGGCACCTACACCGACAAGCTGCCGTTGATGGTCAACCCGGCCACCGGCCGCGTGCACACCAATTACGCGCAGGCCGTGGCGGTGACGGGGCGCTTGTCCAGCAACGACCCGAACCTGCAGAACATCCCCATCCGCACACCGGAAGGCCGGCGCATACGGGAGGCTTTCATCGCGCCGCCGGGCCACGTGATCATGAGCGCGGACTACTCGCAGATCGAGCTGCGCATCATGGCCCACATTAGCGAAGACGCGGCGCTGCTGCGGGCCTTCGAGCGCGGGCTGGACGTGCACCGCGCCACCGCGAGTGAGGTCTTCGGCACGCCGGCGGACGAGGTCTCCAGTGAACAGCGGCGCTACGCCAAGGTCATCAACTTCGGGCTCATGTACGGCATGGGCGCCTTCGGCCTGGCCAGCAATTTGGGCATCGAACAAAAGGCCGCCAAGGACTTCATCGACAAGTACTTCGCGCGCTTTGCTGGTGTGAAGCGCTACATGGACCAGACGCGCCTGCTGGCCAAGCAGCGCGGTTATGTCGAGACGGCGTTCGGCCGCCGCCTGTGGCTGCCGGAGATCAACTCCGGCAACGGCCCGCGCAAGGCCGGGGCCGAGCGCCAGGCCATCAACGCGCCGATGCAGGGTACCGCGGCCGACCTCATCAAACTGGCGATGATTGCCGTGCAGCAGGCGCTGGACGACCAGCAACGCGCAACGCGCATGGTGATGCAGGTGCACGACGAACTGGTGCTGGAGGTGCCTGATGCCGAGCTGGCCTGGGCCCGCGACGCCATTCCGCAGCTGATGGGCGGCGTGGCGCAACTGCGTGTGCCGCTGCTGGCCGAAGTGGGCGTTGGGGCCAACTGGGACGAAGCGCATTGAGCCTGCAGCTGCGGTGCAGAATCGCGGCCTTGCCGGCACCGGGCCGGCGTCTTCAGGAACCGCCGTGGACTTGAAAGTACCGATCACGCTCACCGATGAGCTGTCCGACGAAGTGATCACCGCCAGCGCACTGTTGAACCTGGCCAGTGGCGAGATCGAGCGCGTGGAATACCAGGACTACGACACCGGCACCGCCGGCTACCCGTGGGAGAACGACGACTACGAGTTCACCAGCGGTGTGCTGTCCAACGCCGGCAAGGACGTGGAGTTCGGTGTGCAGGTCAACAAGACCACCGGGCAGTATTCGGTGACCGCCAACGAGCTGCTGGAGATCAAGGTGCGCGCTGCGGCGCTGTTTGCCGGCGTCGACCCGAAGGCGCTGTTGGCCAAGAGCAGCGTTGGCCAAAGCAGCAACACGCCGTCGGCCGGTGGTGGGCGCGGGCCGCTGCACTAAAGCCAGGCCGCATCACGCCCCGCCGCTGGCCTTAGGCCGGCACGGCGTCCCACGGTGCCGCGCCCGCGGACACGGTATCCGCGCCCGGCCCCGGCGCCCGCACGAGCGGCCCGCCGAGCGCGGCCACCAAATCGGGGATCAGGCGCTGCAGCTCGCCGGTGGCAATAGCCACATCGGCATCGAAGCCGTCGTCGTCACTTCCGGCGTTGGGCGCGCGACTTTCCAGCACGCCGTCCAGCAGTTTGATCTTGCGCATGGCACCGGCCTCGCTCAACACGAAGGACACGCGCCCGGCCCAGGTCAGGCCCAACTGCGTCGGCAGCTTGCCCTGTTTGATGTGCTCGCCGACCTCGTCGATTTCCAGCGTGTGGCGGGCGTAGCGCACGGTGGCTTTTTCGCTGTCGGGTTGCTTCAATTCGCAGTCCCGGTCCAGCGTAAAGCCGGTGGGCGCTTCCTTGTCGGCCAGCCAGGCCGCCATCGCTGTGGTCGGCGACAGTGCCGTTTGCAGCGGGCTCATTTTGAGGCCGCCGCCCAGCAGCTCGGCTAGGCGCGTCAGCACCGCATCGGCCCGCTTCAGGCTCGGCGCGTCGACGAGAACCCGTTGCGACACCACGTCCAGCCAGACCAGCGTGCCGCTGCGCTTGGGAAAGGCGCGCGGCAGCAGGCTTTGCACGATCTCGTCCTTGATCTCTCGGGCTTTTTTGCCTTTGAGCCGTCGGCCGGTTTGCTGCTCGATGGTGTCCAGTTGCGCTTCCAGCTCGGTCTTGACGACCGACGACGGCACGGCCTTGGTCTCTGTGCGCAGCTTCAGGATGATCTGCCCGGCCACGTTCTCGGCCAGGATGCCGTGTTTGTCGCCACGCGGCGGCACCCAGCCGGCACTTTCGGGTTGCGTAGCGCCGCAGGCAACGAAGCGTGCGCCGTCCAGGCGCTGCTCGAATTGCTCCAGCGTCGGCTGTTGCCACTGGTCGATCTGAAACAAAAGGGCGTTCTTGAACACGGGTGCGCAATCTTTCGGTTGGACGTCGAACCGGCGTCGGATCGGCGTCAGTTGGGCGTGAAGCCCAGGCGCACGTAAATCGGCGCAAAGGCGACGGCCTGCGTCACTTCGAGCAGGCGTTCGCGGCTCAGCTCAAGCAGCGCAAGGAAGGTCACCACCAGCACCGGTGTGCCGCGGGTGGTGTCGAACAGCTCGTGAAACTCGACAAAACGCCGCCCCTGCAAACGCCGCAGCACGATGCTCATGTGCTCACGCACGCTCAGCTGCTCACGCGTGATGGTGTGGTGCGCGCTGAGCTGGGCGCGCTGCAGGATCTCGCGCCAGGCCTGGCGCAGATCGTCGGCGTTGACCTCTGGCCAACGCGGCGCCAGGCTTTGCTCGATGTGCACCTGCGCGCGCAGAAAGTCGCGCCCCACCAGCGGCAGCCGGTCGAGCTTGGCGGCACCCAGCTTGATCTGCTCGTACTCCACCAACCGGCGCACGAGCTCGGCGCGTGGGTCTTCGGCCTCGGTCCCGTCGGCGCCTTTTCTGGGCGGCAGCAGCATGCGGCTTTTGATCTCGATCAGCATGGCCGCCATCAGCAGGTACTCGCTGGCCAGCTCGAGGTTGTGCTGGCGAATCTGCTCGACGTACTCCAGGTACTGCCGCGTCACGCTGGCCAGCGGGATGTCCAGGATGTTGAAGTTCTGCTTGCGGATCAGGTACAGCAGCAGATCGAGCGGGCCTTCAAAGGCCTCGAGAAAAATCTCCAGCGCATCGGGCGGGATGTACAGGTCCAACGGCAGCCGGAACAGCGGCTCGCCGTACAGGCGCGCAACAGCGATCTGGTCGACCACGTGCGGCTGCGGCTCGGCCGCCACCGGCGCCAGTTGTTCAGCGTTCAAACCGTTCGGCCGGCGCTTCTGACGTCTCAGTCGCGCTTGTTGGTCTGGTAGACGTAGGCTTCCTGCTTGACGCCCGCGTCCTGCCACTCGGCCTGCGCGTTGCGGTCCAGGTTGCGGTCCCACAGCAGTGCGCGGCCGGCCCGCTGGTCTTGCTCGAGCGTCGGGTTCTTGGCCTTCAGGTCGTCGATGAAGCTCGAGATGTCGGACTTGTAGGGCTTCCAGAACAAGGGCATGGTGCAGGGCTGTTGAGGGCAGGGGCAAAATCCAATTGTTGATTTTAGCGGGGGTGGCGCATGCGTTTGGCTGAGCACAGGTTGTCTCTCGGCAGGTTGGTTGTGGTCCTGGCCTTGGCAGCCGGTGCCGTGGCCTGTGATCCGCAACGCGTGGGCAAACTGGAAGAGGGCGTGTCGACCGAGGTCGACGTGCGCAAGCAGTTCGGTGACCCGGTCACCGTGACGGTTGCAGCCGACGGCACGCGCACGATGGACTACCCGCGTCAGCCCGAGGGCTGGGCCAATTACGTGATTCAGATCGGGCCCGATGGGCGGATGAGCTCGCTGCGCCAGCTGCTCAGCCCCGACAACTTCGCCAAAGTGCAGCCCGGCCTGACGCAGCAGCAGGTGCGCGAGCTGCTCGGCCGCCCGGCCAAGACCACGCCCTATGCGCTAAAGAACGAAGAGGTTTGGGACTGGCGCTTCAAAGCCGACGGGCAGACGTCCAAGCTGTTCAGCGTGACCTTCGACGCAAAGCGTCAGGTACTGAGCACTGCCATGGCTGACGACCCGCGCGATTTGCAAGGCGGCGGTCGCAACTGACCCGGAAGAACGGAACGCCGGGCCGCTCGTGCCCCGGGCGCTGCTGCGGTGGCGCGGTGCTCGGCCACCGGCCCGGTTCCGGGCTGCGCGTTGGTCGGGGTCAGCGGCCAGCGACAACGTCTGCCAAGGCATCGACCGAGCGGTCCACGTCGTCCAGCGTGTCGTAGACATGGAAGCTGAGGCGGCAACTGGCCTCGATGCCCATTGCGCGGTGCGCCAGGCTTGCGCAGTGGCAACCCCCTCGGGCTTTGACGCCGGCGTCGTTGAGCGCCACAGCCAGCACCTGGGCATCTTGGCGGGCCACGTTGAAGGCCACTAACGCGCTGCGCCGTGCCGCATCGGGCGGGCCGTATATCGTGAGGCCCGGCACCGCCGCCAGGCGCTGCAATGCATGCGACGTGAGCTGGCGGCACCAGACCGTGACCCGGCCCATGGCCTGCTCGACCGTGTCGCGTTGCAGCGGTCGTGCGGTGTCGAAGTGGTGAGCCTCATTCGGCGTCGGGGCCAGGTCCGGCAGCAGCCGCAGCGCCTGCGCCGAGGATGTTGGGCGTGCCAGCGGCGTACTCCCATGGCAAGTCGTTGTAGGAGACACGGTCGGCGCAGACGCCCCCATCGTCCGCCATGTCGCCGCCGTACAGAAACGGCAGCGACTGCGTCAGCCGCTCCTCGCGCGCCACCAGCGCACCCACGCCAAACGGCGCCAGCATCTTGTGGAACGAAAACGCCAGATAGTCGGCGCCCAGCGCCTGCATGTCGACCGCGTGTGACGGCACCCACTGCGCGCTATCGATCAGCAGATACGAGCGCCGCTCGCCGCCCGGCTGCAGGTAGCCGCTGGCCGCGGCGACGGCCGACACGTCGGCCAGCGGGTTCTGGGTGCCGAGGAAGTTGGACGCCGCCGTGCAGGCCCCGAGCTTGGTGCGCGCGTCGACCAGCGAAGCCAGGTGCGCAAGATCGAGCTCGCCGCTCAGCGCATCGACGCGCGCAAGCTGCAGCGACACCCGGCGGCCGAGCCGCGGCAGGATCTGGTTGCACAGCGCGAACCACGGCACGAAGTTGGAGTTGCGCTCCATCGTCGTAGTGACGATGTTGTCGCCCTCGCGAAACTGGGTCAGCAGCGTGTACATCACCGTGTTGATTGCCTCGGTGGTGTTGCGCACCAGCACGACGTTGCTGCGGCCCGGCGCGCCGACGAAGGCCGCGATGTCGTCGTACGTAGCTTCGAAGAGGCGCGTCGTGTGCTGCGACGCTGTCGGCTGGCCGCGGTGCACGTTGTCGTACAACGGCGCCAGGCGCTGCATCAGTGCCAGCAATGCGCGCGGCGGCTGGGTGTTGGCGGCGTTGTTGGTGGTGACGCGGCCGGCCTCGGCGAAGACAAAGCGTTCGCGTACGGCTGCCACGTCCCACTAGGACGCTGGTGCGGTCGAATGGGCCATGAACGTGCTGCGCGGCTGAGAAGTCGTGCTCACCGAGGCAATGTGCCTCAGGAGATCACCACCGCGGCGGCATACGTGCCGCTCGGGGTGTCGAGCGGGTCACTGCGGCCGTTAAGGATCGGGTCGAGGCTGGCGTCCCAGCCTGCCACCGTGGCTTTGACCAGGGTCCTGGAGGCCTGCGCACCCGGCGGTGCCTTGACCTGCAAGTTGCTGCCGACCGTCAGCTGTGCGCTGTTCGGACGGATCAACGGTAGCGCCTGGGTGACGAACTCCGACACGAACGGCTGTGCAGCCCCACCGCTCTGCACCAGGGCACCGTTCTGGGCCCTAACGCGCGCTCACGTTGATCAGGTTGAGTGGGCCGTTGTTGTGCACCCGCACGCGGAAAGTGGCAACCTCGTTGACATTGCGTGCGCTGCCGGGCACCACCACGTCGACGATTTCCAGCGTTACGTCGGCCACCGGGTACTCGGCCAGCGCAGTGGCCATGTCATCAAAGAAAGGCATGTCGATGCTCCAAAGGACTTGGGGATCGAAGCGGTCTGCTGCAGGGGCTGCGGCCCGCTTCGAAGAACACCCACCGCTGATTCGATGGGATGCCTGAAGGCTATGGAGTGAAGCGCCGCGCCGACACGGCACCGGTACCCGACTTTCGGCGCTGCAGCACCTATTTATCGACGCCCGGGCGCAGCAGCTCGGTGCGCGACTGGCCGAGCTTGGCCAGTATTGCGGCCACGTGCTGTTCGACGGTACGTTCCGAGCGGTGCAGCTGCAGCGCGATGGCGCGGTTGCTCAGGCCGTGCTGCAGCAGCCCGAGCACGGTCCGCTCACGCGGCGTCAGGCCTTGCGGGTCTTGTCGGACGGCGCTGTACGGGCCGCGCGGCACGTCACGGATGCCGAGTGGGCGCAGCGCCTGGCGCGCCAGCCGCGCCGCCGGCAAGGCGCAGAGAGCGTCGAACAGCGTCAATGCTTCGCGCTTGGCGTCGCTGTCGTGGATACCGCCGTTGTTGCCGCTCAGCAGCGCCAGCCCTTGTTCGTAAGGGCAGCCCAGGGCGCCCCAGGCCGCCGCAGCGCCGCGAAAGTCGCCCATCAGTTCGAGCCGACAAGGTGGCGCCACGTCCGCCGCAAGATCGGCCGGCAGGGCCGCTGCATGGCCTGCGCGTTGCAACCAGCAGGCCAGTTGGCCGATGCGCCAGCGCTCGCCGGTCCGGCGTGCCGCGGCGAGTGCAGGCTCGGCAATGCGCCGCACCGCTGGGCTGTCGCCCAAGAGCCAGGCGGCTTCGGCCAGCGCCGTGGCCTGCGGCGCGTACCAGACGTTTCGGCCGGGCTCGACGCTCTTGGCCAATCGCGCGGCCCAGGCCTCGGCAGCCGCTGGGTCGCCCGTACGCAGGCCGAGCAGGGCCAGCAGGTGCGACGATTCCTCGACCTCGCGCTGCGCCAGCTCGGGGGTGCCCTGCACCGCCTGCAAGGCGCGGCGCGCATCGGGCCACAGGCCTTGTTCGATCCACCCGGCCGCGCGCCGAATATGCAAGCGCGCGGCGTACAGATCGAGGCCGCGCGCATCGCAATACGCGATGCCGGCAACGCAAGCTGCATGCAGGCGGTCGAAGCGCCGGTGCACCAGCGCCATCGTAGCCACGCTGGCATACAGGCGCGACACCGTCTCCGCGGGCTCGCGTTGCAAGGCGGGTTGCAGGGCGGGTTGCAGGGCGGGTTGCAGGGCGGTGGCCAAACTGCGCTCAAGCCACCGCCGGCCGCGCGGTTGGTCGTCGCGGATCAGCTCGGCAACAGCGACGATGCTGAGCGCATAACCGACGCCGGCCTCGTCGCCGTCGGCCTCAAACCAGGCCAGCGCCCGCCGACCCCAATCCAGCGCCCCGGCCGGGCTTTCGTCGGCCAGGTGCAGGTGGGCCATGGTGGCGTGGGCCAGCGCCAGTTCATGCGCTGCTGCCTGCTGCGTCAAGAGCTCGATGGCCGCCGCTGCATGTTGCTTAGCCTGCCTGATGTCGCCGCGAAACCATTCGATGCGGGCCAGCGCGCGCAGGTCCAGGCCTGCCGCCAGCGGCTCGTGCAAATGCTGGTGCAGGGCCAAGGCGCGCTGGCGCGACCGCCGTGCGTCGTCAAGCCGGTGCAGCGCCATGCTGGCGTCGGCGTGGGCTACCAGCAATGCGGCCTGCTGATCGGCGCTGGTTTCTTCGGCATGCGACAGCGCCAGCGCGTAATGCGCCGCGGCCTGGCGGTGTGCGCCGGCATCGGCCGCCTCAGACGCAGCCAACGGCGCCAGTTGCACGACGGCGCGCGGCAAGCCGGCCATCTCGGCGTGGTGCACCAGCCGCGCCGTGCTGGCGCCGGCGTTGCTGAGGGCGTCGAACACCGCGCCGTGCAAGGCCACGCTGCGGGCCGAGCCGCACGCTGACAACACACTTTGCCGCGCCAGCTCGTGGCGAAAGCGCAGCAGCGCGCCGTCGCGCTGCAGCAGACCGGCGACCACACATTCATCCAGCGCCAGTGCGGCGCCGTCGATGACAGCATCGACGACGCCGGCCTCCAGCCCAGCCGGCGCCACGCTCACCAAGGCCAGGGCATCGCGCGCGGCCGGCGACAGCTGGGTGGCACGCCACAGCACCGCGTCGCGAACGGACGCCGGCAAGCCGCGGCCGTCGCCGGCCAGCCACTCGGTGACGAAGAACGCATTGCCGCTGGTAGCGGCGTGCAGCCCCACGGCACTGTGCCCGGCGCGCTGCGCCAAAGCGGCCACCGCGTCCGCGCTTAGCGCGGCCAGCTGCAGGCGCAGCGTGCGCTGCGGCGGCAAGCTACCCAGCAGGCCGCGCAACGCGTGGTCGGCCGGCAGGGCGTCGTCGCGCCAGCACAGCACCAGCAAAGCCCGCGTCTGGTGGATGCGCCGGCCCAGGTAGCGCAGCAAGTCGATGGTGGCACTGTCGGCCCACTGCACGTCGTCGATCATCAGGACGGCAGGGCGGGCGCGGTCGCGCAGCATGGCCAACATGCCGCTGAGCACATCGGGCGTGGCCTGGCCTGAGCGCACGGCCTGCGACAGCGTTGGCCCCAGGCGGTCGAGCAGGTCGATCAGCGGCCCGAGCGCGGGCGCCGCCAGCAGCGGCTCGCAGGCGCCCCACAGCCATTCGATGTCGGCGCCGCTGCGCTGGCGCACCGCGTGCATCAGCGCGGTCTTGCCGGCGCCGGCTTCGCCATGAATCAGCACGCAGCTGCCGCCCGGGTTGTCGGTGGCCCGCAAGGCGGCAAGGCTCGTCTCTACCGCGTGCAGTTCCGCATCACGTTCGAGCAGCGTTCCGCCGTCTGGCGCAGGGCGATTCGACATGCCCCGATTGTTCGCCCTGCACATCTGCAAACAAACCGATCTGCGGACGACGGGTGCATCAAAAATGGTGGCTGGGCGGGGCGACCCGCTGCGCCCGGTGTCTTCAGCGCACGCGAAGCCCCGGCTCGGCGCCGGCAAAGGGTTCGAGCACGAAGACGCCGGGCTCGGCCTTTTCATCGGCATGGCTGGCCGCCAGCACCATGCCTTCGCTGATGCCGAACTTCATCTTGCGCGGCGCCAGGTTGGCCACCATCACGGTCAGCTTGCCCACCAGCTGTTCGGGCGTGTAGTGCGCGGCAATGCCGCTGAAAACATTGCGGTGGCGGGGCTGGCCTCGCGCATCCAAGCCTTCGCCCACGTCCAGCGTCAGACACAGCAGCTTTTTGCTGCCCTGGACGGCCTGCGCGGCCACGATGCGGGCAATGCGCAGATCGACCTTGGCAAAGTCGGTGATGGTGATTTCGGTGGCGATCGCTTCGCCCCCCGGCCCCATGGCCGGTGTGCCGGAGGGCCCCATGGCCGGTGTGCTGGACTGCGCCACGGCCGCAGGTGCTTCCCCGCCGGCCGGCAGCTCGAACAGCGCAGCCAATTTCGCCGGATCCACGCGCTGCATCAGGTGACCGTACTCGCCAATCGTGTGCGCACCCAGGCTGCGCTGTGCGTCGGCCCACTGCAGCGGCTGGATCTGCAAGAAGGCTTCGACCTTGAGCGCCAGCGCCGGGAGCACCGGCTTCAGGTAGACCATCAGCACCCGGAAGGCTTCGATGCAGACGCTGCAGACATCGTGCAGCGCCGCATCCATGTCGGGCCGCTTGGCCAACTCCCAGGGCTTGTGCTGGTCTACATACGCGTTGACGCGGTCAGCCAGCAGCATCACCTCGCGCAGCGCTTTGCCGAATTCACGTTCGTCCAGATGGTTGCGCACGCTTTCGCCGTGGGCGCGCAGGCCGTCCAGCAGCGCGCGGCCTTCGACACCCAGGTCGGACGACAGCCGGCACCGGAAACGCTTGCTGAGGAAGCCCGCAGCGCGGCTGGCGATGTTGATGAATTTGCCCACCAGATCGCTGTTGACGCGTGCCACGAAGTCTTCGGGGTTGAAGTCCAGATCCTCGACCCGCGCGTTGAGCTTGGCCGCCATGTAGTAGCGCAGCCAATCGGCATCCAGCCCCAGCTCCAGGTAGCGCAGCGGGCTGATGCCGGTGCCGCGGCTCTTGCTCATCTTCGTGCCACTAACCGTCAAATGGCCGTGCACGTAGATGCGGTCAGGCGTCTTGCGGCCGCTGAACTTCAACATCGCCGGCCAGAACAGCGTGTGGAAGGTGACGATGTCCTTGCCGATGAAATGCACCTGCTCGACTGCCGGGTCGGCAAGATACCCGTCGAAGTCGACACCGATCTTGTCTAGCCAAGCCTTGAGTGCGGCCAGGTAGCCCACCGGCGCATCCAGCCAGACGTAGAAGTATTTGCCGGGTGCGTCGGGTATCTCGATGCCGAAGTACGGCGCGTCGCGGCTGATGTCCCAGTCGGCCAGGCTGGCTTGGCCGTCCCCGTTTTCATCGGGCTTGCGCTTGAACCATTCGCGCACCTTGTTGGCCACCTCGGGCTGTAGGCGGCCGTCCTGCGTCCACTCATCCAGAAACGCAACGCAGCGCGGGTCGCTGAGTTTGAAAAAGAAGTGCTCGCTGGTTTTGAGCACCGGCGTTGCGCCGGTCAGCGCCGATACCGGGTTCAACAAATCCGTGGGCGCATAGACCGCGCCGCAGTTTTCGCAGTTGTCGCCGTACTGGTCCTTCGCGCCGCAGTTGGGGCATTCGCCTTTGATGAAGCGGTCAGGCAGGAACATGCCTTTTTGCGGATCGAAGAACTGCTCGACAGGGCGTTGGTCAATAAGACCGTTTGCACGCAGCGCGCGGTAGATGTCTTGCGCCAACGCGTGGTTCTCTGGCGCGTCGGTGCTGTGCCAGTGATCGAACGCGATGTGAAAGCCATCGAGGTACGGCTTGCGGCCCGCGGCGACGCCGGCCACGAAGTCCTGCGGCGTCTGCCCGGCTTTCTCGGCAGCAATCATGATCGGTGCACCGTGGGCATCATCGGCGCAGACGAAGTGCACCTCGTGCCCGAGCATGCGCTGCAGCCGCACCCAGGTGTCGGCCTGGATGTATTCCATTACGTGGCCGATGTGAAACGGGCCGTTGGCGTAGGGCAGCGCGGTGGTGACGAACAGCTTGCGGTTCATGCGGCTGATTCTAGGATCGGTGCGAGGGCCATGGCCCGACCTACGAGTGAGCGATCAGAAGCGTCCGGCCCAAGCCAGCGGGCCAACGAGGCAGGCCAGCGTCAGCGCATAGCCGCCGCCGTGCACGATGAAGTTTGCCGTCGCCACCAGCACGGCTTCGGCCGTAAAGGCTTCGAACCCGTCCACGGCCAAGCCCCAGAGCAACCCGGCCCACATCAACGTCGGAACGAGCAGGACCAGTGCGATGGCCAACACCAGCGACGCCGCCGTCGCGCGCGCCAGTTTGCAGGTGATGCCGCCGAGCTAGTCTGCATCGTCCCAAGCGTAGTCCAGGCTGATGCCGTTCGCCAGGGTAAGCCTGGCGCGGCGATCCGCGCCGTCGTAGTCGAAGCCGACCTGTTGTGCGGCAGCCGGGTTTGCCACCCCACTATGAGGTCTCTGAAGCCACGGCATCGAAGCGCTGGTCGTAGGTGTAGCTCAAACCGCCCGAGACCGAATCGGCAACGCTGGCCAGCCGGCCGGCGGTGTCGTAGGCGCTATCGCTCGTGCTCTTAAGCACGCCGGCCTGGCGCACCTGTGTTTGCTTGACGCGGCCCAGTGAGTCGAACACGGTGTGCTCGGCCACCCGGCCGCTGGCGTCGGTGGTCTTCTTCAGCAGACCGAGCGCGTACTCCAAGCTCAGATCAACGGCAGCGCCCTGGCCTTCGGTCAACACGCGGTTCATCGCGTCGTAGGTCCAGTCGCACCGCGTGCTGCCGATTTCGAACGACAGCAGATTGCCTTTGCTCATCAGGACTGCTCCGGTGCAATTGACTCACTCAGTGCCAGCATTACCTCCCGTGCTTGGAACAGCGGCCAACTGCGAAGGGGGAAATGAGCACGCGGGACGGGACACAAGCGCGCGCATTCACAGCGCCGCAATTCAAGGCTCAGGACCTGCACGGCCGGAGCCCTGCGGCGCTGGCCGAAGTGGCCGCGCAGATGTTTGCGCAGATCAATGCGCAGTGCCAACGAATCGCCGCGCAAAGCCAGCAGATCACCGAGCGCGACCGAGCCATCACGTTGAAGGACGCCAAGACCCGGCGCATCACGTTCGCGCTGGCGCGGCTGAGGGCGTGGAAGTTTGCAGCCCGCACCGAGGCGATGAACGACGAGCAGCGCCAGTTGTTCGAGGAGACGCTGGCGGCCGATGAGGCGAGCCTGCAAGCGCGACTCGAAGCGCTGCAAGCGCAGGCCGCTACATCCACAACAGCGCCGACACCGCCGCCGGTTGAGCCCAAGCGCTTGCCCAAGCGACAAGCACTGCCTGATTACCTGAAGCGCGTCGAGCATCACCACGAGCCCGAGAACACCAGCTGCCCGACGGCCGACTGCGGCCAGCCGATGCAGCGCGTGGGCGAGGACGTGAACGAGCAGCTGGACATCATCCCGCCCGGTTCTTCGTGCACCGCCACATTCGCGGCAAGTGGGCCTGCCGGTGCTGCCAAATACTGGTGCAAGAGCCGGTCGAGCCGCAGATCATCGACAGCGGCATGCCCGCTGCAGGCGCTCATAGCGCACACGTTGGTGAGCCGCTTCGTCGAGTCCCCTGCCGTACAAACGGCAAGAGGCCATCGACGCACGCTCGAACGTGCACATGCTGGACCCGAAGGCGGGCAAGACGAGACGAGCTTAGGTCTGGGTCTATGCGCGAGGCGGCTTCGATGCGCAGCCCGGTGTGGCGTACGACTTCTGCGTCGGCCGGGGGCGAAATATCCGACGGCGTTCCTGCGCGGCTGGGCGGGCACGCTGGTGCGCGACGAGTTCAAGGGCTATGAGCAGCGTGCTCAGGCAAGACGACCGAACGGCTGCAGGCTGTCTGGTCCACTCGAGGCGCAAGTTCGACGAGTTGATCAAGGTTAACCAGAGCCCTGTGGCGCTGCAGGCGGTGCAGCGCATCGCGCTGATCTACCGCGTCGAGCGCGAGGTACAAGCGTTGACGGCCGACGCGCGGCTGGCGATGCGCCAGACAAGATCGCGTTGACGGCGCATCTGCACGACGGCAGGGTGCCGGTGGACAACAACCACATCGAGAATGTGATGCGGCCGTGGGCGATGAGCCGCAAGGCCTGGTTGTTCGCCGGCAGTGAACTGGCCGGCCAACGTGCGGCCGTGGTCATGAGCCTGGTGCAATCAGCCAAGCTCATCGGGCATGACCCGTGGGCCCACCTCAAGGACGTGCTTACCCGGCTGCCAACGCACCTGAACAGCCGCATCGACGAACTGCTGCCGCATCTCTGGCAGCCACACGACTGATCTCGTCGACCGCATAAGCGACACACCATTCGTCAAGGTGGTGTCGCTGGCCGCTTACGAATGAGCGAATGGCAGGTCTGGAGCAGCGGCGGCAGCGCGGTCACGCAGAGCTTCGATAGACTGCATCGCTGAACCAGCGCTGCTGTACACGTCACCGGAGTTACGAAGCCCATGCCCCAAGCCGTTGCCGAAAGTGCATTGCTAGCCGCGTTGAAGACAGTCGTCGATCCCAACACGGGCCAGGACCTGGTCAGCGCGCGGGCGATCAAGAACCTGCGCATCGAGGAAGGCGACGTCGCTTTCGGAGTCGAGCTCGGCTACCCCGCGAAGAGCCAGCATGCGGCGCTTCGCAAGGCGCTGGTGGCTGCGGCGCGTACGGTGCCGGGAGTCAGCAACGTCAGTGTCGAGATTGCCACGCGCATCACCAGCCACGCGGTGCAGCGCGGTGTGCAGCTGTTGCCCGGGGTCAAGAACGTGATTGCGGTGGCTTCGGGCAAAGGCGGGGTCGGCAAGAGCACGACGGCCGTCAACCTGGCGCTGGCGCTGGCTGCAGAAGGCGCCAGTGTCGGCATCCTGGATGCCGACATCTACGGCCCCAGCCAGCCGATGATGATGGGCTTGTCCGGCCGGCCCGAAAGCGAAGACGGCAAGACGATTCAGCCGATGGAAAACTACGGCGTGCAGGTCATGAGCATCGGTTTCATGATCGAGCCCGACCAGGCCATGATCTGGCGCGGCCCGATGGCCACGCAGGCGCTGGATCAGTTGCTTAACAACACCGCCTGGCGCGAGCTGGACTACCTGCTGATCGACATGCCGCCCGGCACCGGCGACATTGCGTTGACGCTCAGCCAGCGTGTGCCGCTGACCGGCGCGATCATCGTCACGACACCGCAGGACATTGCGCTGCTGGACGCCAAGAAGGGCCTGAAGATGTTCGAGAAAGTCGGCGTGCCGATTCTGGGCATCGTCGAGAACATGGCCGTCTACCACTGCCCCAACTGCGGCCACACCGAGCACATCTTCGGTGCCGATGGCGGCAAGCGCATGGCGGCCGAATACAGCGTCGACTACCTCGGCGCCTTGCCGCTGACGCTGAGCATCCGCGAGCAGGCCGACAGCGGCCGCCCGACCGTGGTGGCCGATCCGGACGGCGCCATCGCCGCCACCTACAAAGCCGTGGCGCGCCAGGTGGCGGTCAAGATTGCGCTCAAGGCCAAGGACTTCTCGGCCAAGTTCCCGACCATCAGCGTGTCCAAAGGCACCTGAGCGGATTGCTTTGCAACGCAGCTCCGACGGAGCTATCACCTAGGCGCCCCAGGGGCCGATGGAGCCCACACGCGATGAAACTGGTGTTGCATGAATTGCTCGCGGCCGGGGCCGATACGGCACCGGCGCTGTCGGCCCCTAACCGTACGCCGCTGACTTTTGGCGCACTGCGGCAACTGATCGCTGCCACGTTGGCCGCACTTAACAGTGTCGGCATCGGCCGCAACGACCGCGTGGCCATCGTGTTGCCCAACGGGCCAGAGATGGCCAGCTGCTTTATCGCCTGCGCCAGCGGCGTGACCAGCGCGCCGCTGAACCCGGCTTACCGCGCCGACGAGTTCGAGTTCTACCTGGCCGACCTCAAGGCCAAGGCGCTGATCGTCGAACAGGGCAGCGCAACGCCCGCGGTGGCTGCCGCCCTCAAGCTGGGCGTGCGGCTGATCGAGTTGCTGCCCGATGTGCAGGCCGGCGCTGGGGCCTTCCGCCTCAATCTGCAGCCCGGTGCGCCGACGACGCAGGGTGGACTGGCCGAGCCCGACGACGTGTCGATGCTGCTGCACACGTCGGGCACCACGTCACGGCCGAAGATCGTGCCGCTGAGCCAGCGCAATCTGGCCGCCAGCGCGCAGAACATCCGCAACACGCTGATGTTCCGCCCCGACGACTGCGGCTTGAACATCATGCCGCTGTTCCACATCCACGGCCTCATTGCCGGCGTGTTGGCGCCGCTGGCTGCTGGCTCGCAGGTCTTCTGCACCCCGGGCTTCAACGCACTGAAATTCTTCGGCTGGATGGACGAAGCCAGACCCACCTGGTTCACGGCGGTGCCGACCATGCACCAGGCGATCGCATCGCGCGCGCCGAAGAACCTGGACGTTATTCGGCGACACCCGCTGCGCTTCATGCGCTCGTCGTCATCGAGCATGCCGCCGCAGGTCATCCGCGAGGCCGAAGCAATCTTCGGCGCGCCGTTGATCGAGTCCTACGGCATGACCGAAGCCACGCACCAGATGGCCAGCAACCCGCTGCCGCCCGGCACACGCAAACCCGGCACCGTGGGACTGGCTGCGGGGCCCGAGGTGGTCATCATGGCCGGGGACGGCACGCTGCTGCCGCGCGGCACCGGGCTCGCCAACACCGGTGAGATCGTGATCCGCGGCGCCAACGTTACGGCCGGCTACGAAAACAATGCGCAGGCCAATGCCGAAGCATTTACCTCCGGCGACGCGAGCAGCTGGTTTCGCACCGGCGACCAGGGCGTGATGGATGAAGGCGGCTACATCAGCATCACCGGCCGGCTGAAGGAGATCATCAACCGCGGTGGCGAAAAGATCAGCCCGCGCGAGGTCGACGAAGTGTTGATGGACCACCCGGCGGTGGCGCAGGTGGTGTGCTTCGGCATGCCGCACGACAAGCTCGGTGAGGAGGTAGCGGCCTGCGTCGTGCTGCGCGAAGGGCTGGCAGTGACAGAGCGCGAGTTGCAGGCCTTTGTTGGCCAGCGTGTGGCCGACTACAAGGTGCCGAAGAAGATTCTTTTCATGGACGAGATTCCCAAGGGCGCCACCGGTAAGCTGCAGCGCATCGGCCTGGCGCAGAAGCTGGGGCTGGTCTGACGGCGCCAAGCCGTCGCTTGTGTATCAGCACAAACACCGTGTGGCTGCAAGCCGCACCCCACCCTAGAGTTAAGCGCTTGCCGGCCAGCTGTAAATCGCTGTAAAGCGGCTGTGCGCACAGCACCGTCGGCCCGACGATGCGGCCCTTCCATGTGACTCACGTTGTTCCAGGAGATGACATGCGTTGGACTTTGCCTACTATTGCGCCTGCTATTCGCGCGGGTTTTTCGGGCCAGCTAGCGGCTTCTTTGCTGCAGCGCCAGCGCCAGCGCCAGCGCCACGGCACTGCAGCAGCGTTGCTGCTGGCCGCTGCAGCCTTGGGAGCCGCGCCACCGATGGCGCATGCCTGGGAGCCGACCAAACCGATCGAGTTCGTGGTGCCGGCCGGCACCGGCGGCGGTGCCGACCAGATGGCCCGCTTCATCCAGGGCGTGGCCGCCAAGAACAACCTGACGAAGCAGCCGATCATCGTTGTCAACCGGTCCGGCGGTGCGGGAGCCGAGGGCTTTCTCGATGTCAAAGGCGACAAGGGCAACGCGCACAAGATCGTCATCACGCTGTCCAACCTGTTCACCACGCCGCTGGCCACCGGCGTGCCTTTTAATTGGCGTGATCTGACGCCGGTACAGATGCTGGCGCTCGACCAGTTCGTGCTGTGGGTCAACGAGGAATCGCCGCACAAGACCGCCAAGGCGTATGTCGACGCGGTGCGCGGCGGTGCCGACAAGAGCATGAAGATGGGCGGCACCGGCTCCAAACAAGAAGACCAGATCATCACCGTGATGATCGAGAAAGCCGCCGGCAAAAAGCTGACCTACATCCCGTATAAAGGCGGCGGCGAGGTGGCGGTGCAGTTGGTGGGCAAGCACATCGACTCCACGGTCAACAACCCGATCGAGGCTGAGTCGCACTGGCGCGCCGGCAAGCTGCGCCCGTTGTGCGTCTTCGACAAGCAGCCCATGCCCTACAAGGCCGTGCTCACAGGCACGCAAAGCTGGGCCAGCGTGCCGCCTTGCGCGTCGGCCGGGCTGCCGGCTGACTACCTGATGCTGCGCGGCATCTTCATGCCGCCGGGTGTGGCGCCTGACCAGGTGAAGTTCTATCTGGACCTGTTTGCCAAAGTGCGCGCGCTGCCCGAGTGGAGGGACTTTCTGGCCAAGGGCGCTTTCAACGACACGGCGCTGTCCGGCAAGGAGTTCTTCGACTGGCTGGGCCGCAACGAGCAGTTGCACCGCACCCTGATGCGCGACGCCGGTTTCATCGCGCAATGAGCGGCGGGGGGGGCAGCAAGGTGGGCGGCGACGGCAGGCCAGCCGCTGCCTCTGACGCGGCCCCTGCCCCTGCCCCTGACCCGGCCACCTGGCGTGCCCGCGGGCCCGAGCTGGCCGTCTCAGCGCTGCTGCTGGCCATCGGCATTGCGGTGGTCGCCGACAGCCTGCGCGTGGGCATCGGCTGGGCCGAAGACGGCCCGCGCTCGGGCTACTTTCCGTTCTACATCGGCCTGATCCTGGTGGCGGCCAGCGGCAGCATCTTCGTTCGCCAGCTGCTGCGCTGGCGCCGGGACGACACGGTGTTTGCCGAGCGCAGCCAAGTCGCGATGGTGGTGTCGGTGCTGGTGCCGATCGTGATCTACGTCGGCGCCATCGTCGTGCTGGGCATCTACGTCGCGTCAGCGCTGTTGATCGGCTACTTCATGCGCAAACACGGCCGCTACCGCTGGCCGGTGTTGTTGCCGGTGGCGCTGGGCGTGCCGCTGCTGTTTTTCCTGGTCTTCGAGCGCTGGTTCCTCGTGCCGTTGGCCAAGGGCCCGCTGGAGAGGCTTCTGGGGCTCTGAGATGCGGCTTCCACACTTTCTGCGTCCGCTACCGCGCGCCGGAGTCGCGCGGCCTTCGGCCCGTCCAGGTCCGCGCAGGCGGACTTGGAGCCGCGGGTCTCAGCCCCCCGACGGGGCGTGTCAGGCCCTTTGGGCGGCCGGGCTGGCCTGACGTATGGACGAGCTCAGCAACCTCGCACACGGCTTTGCCGTCGCGGCCACGCTGCCCAACCTGATGTTCATGTTGATCGGCATCACGTTGGGTGTGCTGATCGGCGTGCTGCCGGGCTTGGGCGGTGCCAACGGCATTGCGATCCTGCTGCCGCTGACCTTCAGCATGAACCCGACCTCGGCCATCATCATGCTGAGCTGCATCTACTGGGGTGCGCTGTTCGGCGGCGCCATCACGTCGATCCTGTTCAACATTCCCGGTGAGCCGTGGAGTGTGGCCACCACGTTCGACGGTTATCCGATGGCGCAGCAGGGCAAGGCTGCGCAGGCACTGACGGCGGCTTTCACGTCGTCCTTCGTCGGCGCACTGTTTGCGGTGGTGTTGATAACTTTCCTGGCGCCGCTGTTGGCGCGCTTTGCACTGAAGTTCGGGCCGGCAGAGTTCTTTGCGGTGCAGCTGCTGACCTTCTGCAGCTTCGTCGGCATGAGCAAGGAGCCGGCTGCCAAGACGCTGGCCGCGATGATGCTGGGCTTTGCACTCGCTGCCGTCGGCATGGACAGCGTGACCGGCACGCTGCGCATGACCTACGGATCGCCGGAGCTGCTCAAGGGCTTCGACTTCCTGATCGCCGTGATTGGGCTGTTCGGCATCGGCGAAATTCTGTTGACGATGGAGGAGGGCCTCGCGTTCAAGGGCAAGTCCGCGCGCATCAGCTTCGGCGTCGTGCTGCAGACCTGGAAGGACATTGCCAAGCACTGGAAGACCTTTCTGCGCTCAACCGCCATCGGCTGCTGGATGGGCATCACGCCGGGTGGCGCCACGCCGGCTTCTTTCATGAGCTACGGCATGGCGCGGCGCATGTCGGCCAACCCGCAAAACTTCGGCAAGGGCGACATCCAAGGCGTCATCGCACCGGAAACCGCAGCCCACGCAGCGGGCACTTCGGCACTGCTGCCGATGTTGACGTTGGGCATCCCCGGCTCGCCGACCGCTGCTGTGCTGTTGGGCGGCCTTTTGATCTGGGGCCTGCAACCCGGACCGATGTTGTTCATCGAGCAGAAGGACTTCGTCTGGGGTCTGATTGCCAGCATGTACCTGGGCAACATCGTCGGTCTCATCGTCGTGCTGACCACGGTGCCCTGGTGGGCCGCGATCCTGCGCATTCCGTTTGCGGTGATTGCGCCGGTCATCATCGTGATCTGCGCCATCGGCGCGTACACGGTGCACAGCAGCCTGTTCGACGTCGCGACGATGCTGGTCTTCGGTGTGCTGGGATATCTGTTCAAGAAATTGCGCTACCCGATGGCGCCGCTGGTGCTGGCTTTGGTGCTGGGCGACATGGCCGAAGCCAGCTTCCGCCAATCCATGCTGCTGTCGCAAGGTTCGCTGTCTATCTTCTGGTCCAACCCGTTGGTGGGCAGCATCTTTGCGCTGGCCATCGTGTTGCTGGTGTGGCCGCTGGTGGGGCGTGTGCGCGCAGGCCTCAGCGGCAAATCGCGGCCCGGTGAAGGCTGACCAGGACCACATGAGGTCGGCATGAAGATCGCCATCGTCGGTGCCGGTGCCATCGGCGGTTATCTGGGCACGCGGCTGGCGCTGGCTGGCCAGCAGGTCATCTTCATTGCGCGCCGGCGCAACCTGGAGGCGATCAACAGCAACGGCTTCAAGCTGCTGCTGGACGACGGCACCGAGCAGCACGCGGCAGGCGTGCGCGCCGTGCAGCACATGGCCGAGGCCGGTCCGCAGGACGCGGTGCTGATCACGCTCAAGGCGCACCAGCTGCGCGACGTGATGGGCGAGCTGCCGGCGCTTTTCGGCCCCGACACGATGGTGGTCACGATGATTAACGGCGTGCCGTGGTGGTACTTCCACGCTCTGCCCGGCGCGCATGAAGGCCGCCCGGTGCGCGCTGTCGATCCCGACGGCGCAATCGCTGCAGCCATCGAGCCGCGCCGCATCATCGGCAGCGTCGTCTACCCGGCCGCCGAGCTGGTGGCGCCAGGCGTCGTCAAGCTGATCGAGGGCAACCGCTTCAGCCTGGGCGAGCCCAGCGGCGAGCGCACGCCGCGCATCGAAGCACTGAGCCAGGCCTTCATGCAGGCCGGCTTCAAGGCGCTAATTGCGCGCGACATCCGCAGCGAGCTGTGGGTCAAGCTGTGGGGCAACCTGAGCTTCAATCCGATCAGCGCTTTGACCCACGCGACGCTGCAGGACATCTGCCGCTACCCGCTTACGCGCGCACTGGCCGCGACGATGATGGCTGAGGCGCAGGCCGTGGCCGAAGCGCTGGGCGTGCGCTTCAAGATCAGTCTGGAGCAGCGCATCGCCGGCGCCGAAGCGGTGGGTGCGCACAAGACCAGCATGCTGCAGGACGTCGAAGCCGGCCGCGCGCTGGAGCTCGAAGCCCTGGTCGGCGCGGTGATCGAGCTCGGCCAGATCACCGCCACGCCGACGCCGACGATTGCGGCCGTCTACGCGGCCACCAGCCTGTTGGCACGCGGGCTGGCGGCGCAGCAGGGGCGGCTGGTGGTGCAGCCGGTGTAGTGCCGGCAAGCGCGGCGCGGCGGTGCGGCTGATCGGCTGAGCCGCTGATCGGCTGAGCCGCTGAACCGCTGAACCGCTGAACCGCGGTTGGAGTGCACCGGTGAGTGGCCGTTTCACAGCCGCGCTGCTGCAGCCGGTCTGCGTTGTCAGCGGGGCTGTTGCAGCGTGCGCAGTTCGTCGGCGGTGTTGGCGTTGAAGAACGCGGCTGTGTCGTCGAAGACCACCGTCGTGCAACGGTGCAGCGCAGTCCAGCGGTCGATCTTGCGCTGGCCATCTTGCAGGTAGCGCACCAGGCTTTCCATCAGCGTGGTGCGCAGCAGGCAAAACACCGGCTGCGGCTGCACCTGGCCGTCTTGCAGCGTTGCGGCCATCGCGATGTCGGCCTCTTCAGCATGGAGTGCAGCGCTCAGGCGCTGGGCCAGATCGAGCGGGAAAGCCGGCGTGTCGCAAGGCACGGTCAGCAGGTACGCCGTCTCGCAATGCTCCAGCCCGGCCAGCCAGCCGGCCAGCGGCCCCGGGTGGTCTGGCAGCGGATCCGGCCACACCGGCGCGCCCATCGATTCATAGGCCGCCAGGTTGCGGTTGGCGTTGATCAGCACCGTGCCCACCTGGGGCTGCAGCCGCAGCAGAGCATGCAACGCCAGCGGCAGGCCGTGGTGGTTCTGCAAGCCCTTGTCGACACCGCCCATGCGCGTGCCGCGGCCGCCGGCGAGGATCAGGCCGGTAATCTGCCCGGGTGCGATGCCGCTCATGTCGGTCGTCATGTGTCTTGCGTCATGTGTCGGGTGGGATGTTTTGTCGTGGTGCTTCCGTCGTCATGTTTCGAGCAAGTCGAAGCCTTGCGTCTCGATCGCCAGAAAGGCCGCCGTGAACACGGCCACGGCGCGCCAGACTTCGGCGCGCGGCTGCGCGAGCACGGCATCGCATAACTGGTGTCCCCAAGGCTGCAGGTGGCTGCGGTAGAAGCGGCGCTGCTGCTCGAGGTTGCTGATGCCCACGTCGTCACCCGCAATCAGGTAGCGCATGACCTCGAACAGATAGGCGATGTGGTCCTCGGTTTCCAGCGCCGCGGTGTCGCGTGCAAGGCCCAGAGCGGCCAGGTCCGTGCGTAGCGCAGCCAGCGGCCTTTCATTGAGAAAGCCGGTGAGGTAGTAGCTGCCGTAAGCAAAGACCTCGGGCTTGCCGACGCCGTGAAACAGCGCCTGATGTTCGGCCGTCGCAGCCTCGGGCGTGGTCTGGCGCAGTGCATGCACCAGTGCCTGCCAAGGAGCTTCAAGCAGCGCGCCGCGTTCGGGCGCCTGCGTCACCGCGTGCGCAAACTGCTGCAGCAAAGCCGCATCGGGCGGCGCCAGCCACAGCCGCGACAACAGGCCGTAGAGCTCGGCACGCGCGAGTTCTTCGCTGTCGGCCTGCAGGCCGTCGGTGGCCAGGTCAATGGATTGCGCGGTCATGCTCATTCAAAGATCCTGGATACGGACTTCGGCGGGGTTGCTGTACAGATCGACGACACGGCAGTCACCGCACATCTTCAGCCGCGCGGCTGCAGCGCCCTGAAAAGCGGCGTGGCCGGACAGCTTGGACAGCATCTTCTCGATGGCCAGCAGGGTGCCGAATGGCTTGGCGCACTTGATGCAGCGGTAGGGCTCCATCTCGGCCAACACACGCGCGTTGCGGCGCGCCTTGCCGCCGTCGGCCAGCCACAGCCGCGGCTGCAGAGTGATGGCGTCCTCCGGGCAGGTTGTGGCGCACAGGCCGCATTGCACGCAGTTTTTCTCGATAAAGCGCAGTTGCGGTTTGTCGGGGTTGTCGGCCAGCGCAGCTTCGGGGCAAGCGCTGACGCAACTCAGGCACAGCGTGCACTTGCTTGTGTCCACCAGCAGCGTGCCGTACGGCGCGCCGGCGGCGGGCAGTGAGATCGCAGCGCCGGCCGCATCGTCGAAGGCCGGCGCCTGGGCCAGCAGGTGGTCCAGCGCCAGGTCCAGCGTGGCGCGCTTGTCGGCCTGGGCGGCAAACGCGGCTGGGCGCACGACGGTTTGTGCGGCTGCTGCACGCAGTGCGCCGTCCAGCCACGGCAGCGCGTCGGTGCCGCGGCCATCCACGTCGATCAACCGCAGGTGCGTGCCGGCGAAACCCAGGCCGCTGAGGATGGCTTGCGCCACTGCCATTTGCTCTTGCAGCACCTGGCGGTACTGCGGCGCTTCTTCATCCGTCAACAGCACCCAGACCTGGCTGGCCCCTTGTGCGATCGCTGCCAACCAGAGGTCGATGCCGACGCTGGCGGTGTGCCACGCGGCCACCGGCAGCACGCGCTGCGGCAGGCCCAGCAGCGGGCCGTGCCTGGCCGGCGACGATTGCCCAGCTTGCTTGGCCTGCTTGGCTTGCACGCCGTGCGCCACGCGCGCACCGCGGCCCAAGGCTTCGATCAGCGCGCGGCCTGCGCCTTCGCTGTGGATCAACAGCGCTGCATCACGGCCGCCGGCGTGGGCGTAGGCCGTCAACATCGTGCGCATCCGTTTGCCCTGGTCCACCGTGCCGGGGTAGGCGTAGCCCATCGCACCGCTGGGGCACACGGTGGCGCAGGCGCCACAGCCCACGCACAGGTGCGGCTCGACGATGACACCGCCGAAGAGCTCGGTCTTGCCTTTGCCTTTGCGCGAGGCGTCGCTGCGGATGGCGCTGGTGGAGCAGACGTCGATGCACGCGGTGCAGCCCTGCAGCTCGTTGCGGCTGTGCGCACACAGGCTGTGCTGGTAGCGAAAAAAGCGCGGCTTCTCGAATTCGCCGACCAGTTCACGCAGTTGCAGCACCGCGTCCATCAGCGCGCTGCTAACGGCCTGGTTGGGGGGCAGCGACTCGGGTGGCACATGGAAGTAGCCCTGCGGCGGCTGGTGCTGGCCAAAGGCGGGGGCTGCGCGCAAGTCCAGCACCAGGTCGAAGCTGTCTTGCTGCACCAGCGGCTCGCGCTGAAAGTCGATGGCGCCGGCTGCATCGCACACGCGTACGCAGTCGCGGTGGTTGCGGCAGGCGTCCAGGTTGATCTGGTAGTCCAGGCCGATGGCGCCTTCCGGACATGCGTCTACGCAGGCATTGCAGCGTGTGCAAAGGTCGAGGTCGATCGGGTTGCGGTTGCTCCACTCGGCCTTGAACTGGCCCAGCCAGCCGACGAGGCTTGTCAACTCACCGGTGTGCGTAGCGCGGGCGTGCACCTGGGCCATGGCGCTGCCCGGTGCAGTGACCAGCACGCTGACATCGAGCCGGTCCTGCAGCAGCGCTGCGGCGCGCTCGGCGGCATCGGCTGGGCCCACCACCAGGCAGCGGCCGGCTGAGCGGTAGCTGGCGGTGGGTACCGGGTCGGGTGGCGGCAGTTGAGCCATGGCCAGCAGCGCCGCCATCTTGGGCGTTGCGCTGTCTTTATCGCGCGACCAACCGGCGCTTTCGCGGATGTTGACGAAGCGGATCGGCCGCTCTGCGATGCTGGCCGCGCCTGCGGTCTGCTCGTTGAGCTCCAGGAACAGGCGGCTTTCCTGCGTGCAGGCCACGAGCAATTCGTCGCCGCTGTTGCTGGTGGCGGTGGCCGCGCGTTGGAAAGCCGGCGCCTCGCGTCGGCACAGCAGCGTGTGGACGGTGTCCAGCCCATCAGTGTGGCTGCCCGGCGTCTTCGCCAGCGCCTGCCTCAAGGCCGGGGCGTCCAGCGCCATCGTTTGGTTGCAGTTGCAGATCAGTGTCTTCATCGGGGGCCGGTTCTGGGTGCAGCGGCAGCGCGGCTGCGTTGGCCGTCGCTGGGGTGGGGGCAGGGGGCGCCAGCTTCGGGTCGACTTCTTCGGCGTCGAAGAGGCCCAGCACATGCGCCTGCAGCATCTGGCGCAACATGCCGGCAGGCAGCGGGTCGGGCTTGCCGTAGTCGTCAATGTAGACGTCCAGGCGGTCCATGACATTGAAGTGCGGGTCGGTGAAAAGCTTGGCCAGCGCCGCGTTCTTCACTTCGGGCTGTACGCCTGGGCTCAAGAAACGGGTGTAGTCCGATTCACGCGTGAGCAAGGCCACGTCGGCCAGCGAGGGCGCGGGCTGGGCCGGGGCGGCGGGCGGCCCGGGCGCCGCGTCGGCCGGTGCAAGGTCGGGTGGTGCAAGGTCAGCAGCGGGCTGAGTCGTCAAAGCTGCCGGCTGAACCGATACCAGATCAACCGCGGCGGGTTCGACCGCGGCTGGTGCCACGGGCTCAATAAGCGCCACGCCTTTGCGCTGCAGCGTCTTGCGCTGCGACCAGCGAGACAGGAATCCGGGATCGTCGGCTTCAATAGGCATCGGGCATCAAGGCTCGGATTGGCGGTGCAACTTTCACGGCACCGGGCGGTCGCCGGCCCTTGGTGGCGGCCCAGGCGGTCCAGCGCTCGAAAGCCGTAGCCAATTGTAGGAAAGGGGTGCCGGCATCGGCACAGGGATGGCCCTGGCGACAACACCGGGAGTACCCGCGGCGGCTGCAGCAGGGCCTTGGTGCGGGTGCAACGACTCGGCGCACCCACAGCCCGACGCCGCCCGAGCCACAGCGCCCAACCATCACTGCCCTAGACTCGCACGATGCGTTTGCACCCATCCGCCGGGACTTGCCGATGAAGACCCGGGATGCCGTGGCGGTAGCGGTGGTGATCGAGCGCACTGCCAACCCGAACGTGTGGGAAGCCTGGCGTTTCACGCTGCTGGAAGTGGTGCCCGACCAAGGCAGCTTCGGCACCGTTCCGCGCTGCCTGCACGACGACGGCAAGGTCTCGCGCTGGCTATACCCCGGCTTCACCGTGGCGCTGTTTGCTGATGAGTGCAAAGGCTACTTCCTGAACCTGACCTCGGGGCAACCCGTGTGGTTCGTGTCGTGGCTGGCCGACGAAGCGGATGCTTCGGTGCTGAAGCTGACCGGTGTGAGCCTGTCCTACATCGAAGCCGACCGCCGCATGACGGCCGAAGAGGTGGTGGAGAACGTGCCGCTGGAGGCCGAGCTGTGCGAGTGGCTGCGCGTCTTCACCAACACCCACTTCAGGCCCGACACCGGCCGCAAGGTGCGTGCGATGTCGTTCCTGACTCCGGAAGAGCGCGAGCGGCAGTCAACAGCCGGTTTGCAGCAGGAACCGCAGCAGCAATCGCAGCAAAAATCGCAGCAGGAAGGGCAGCCGGGGCCGGGCCATGACTGACGCGCAACCAGCACCGCCGCCGAACGTGCCGCAACTGACACTGGACGACGTGGCGGGGCTGACGCCCGAGTCCGACTACCGCCCTTTCACGGCCCCCGGCGTCGACCCGCGGGTGCGCAATGAAGCGCTGAAGAAGCTGTTCCACAGCGACCCGCACTTCGCCCTAGGCGACGACCTGAACGTGTGCATTGACGAGGTGGTGGAGCTGGCACGTTCGCCACTGGCGCGCCAGCGCACGATCTTGCAGGCGCGGGCACTGGGCCTGCTGGACGACGACTTGGTGGACCAGCCAGAGATGCCCGAACCGCCTGATTCGCGCGCCAGCCCCGGGCAGCCAGACAGTCCGGGTTAAAGCGTTGCTTGCGCCAGCAGCGGCAGCTGCTCGGCGAAAGCCGCTTCGGCGTCGGCGCTGTCGAGGCAGCGCAGGTCCAACCGCAGCTGGCCGTCTTCGATACGGCCGATGACCGGCAGCGGCAGCGCGCGCATCGCTTCGGCCAAGCGATCGGGCAGGCTGCCGGCGCGCTTGCTGCCAGCCTTGACGACACCGTTGCCGCCAGCTGCAGCACCGATGGCCAGGCAAGCACTGGGCAGCCGGTCCACCGGCAGCGAGCCGCTGCCGATTTGGCTGCGGCAGGCCAGCACCTGCACCTGGCAGCGCGTGCCGAGCGCCTGCGCCAGCGCCGGTGCCAGGCGTTCGGTCTGCAGCCGGATGTCGGCTTCAGTACGCGTCAACAAGCGCAGCGTGGGCAGGCGCTGCGCTAGGCGGTCGGGGTCGCGGTAGAGCTTGAGCGTGGCTTCCAACGCTGCCAGCGTCATCTTGTCCAGCCGCAGCGCGCGCTTCAGCGGGTGCTTCTTGATCCTCTGAATCAACAGCTTGTCGCCGACGATGAGGCCGGCCTGCGGGCCGCCCAGCAGCTTGTCGGCGCTGAAGGTGACGACGTTGGCGCCGGCTGAGATGGACTGCGCTGGCGTCGGTTCGGCCGGCAGGCCCCAGCGCGTCAGGTCCACCAGCGTGCCGCTGCCCAGGTCTTCGACAAACGGCAGGCCACGGGCCTTGCACAACGCGGCCAGCTCAGTCACCGGCACGCTGGCCGTGAAGCCCTGGATGGCGTAGTTGCTGGCATGCACCTTCATCACCAGCGCCGTGCGCGGGCCGATGGCTTCTTCGAAGTCGCGCAGATGGGTGCGGTTGGTGGTGCCGACCTCGACCAGCTTGGCGCCGGCCCTGCGCATGATGTCGGGGATGCGAAAGGCGCCGCCGATCTCGATCAGCTCGCCGCGCGACACCGGCACTTCTTTGCGATCGGCCAGGGCTGCCAGCACCAGCAGCACCGCCGCGGCGTTGTTGTTGACTGCGGTGGCGGCCTCGGCGCCGGTGAGTTCCTTCAGTAGCCCGTCGACATGGTCGTCGCGGTCGCCGCGCCCGCCAGCGGCCAGGTCGTACTCGAGGTTGGACGCGCCCCGCATCACGGCCACGACGGCCGCTATGGCCTCGGGCGCCATCACCGCGCGGCCCAGATTGGTGTGCAACACGGTGCCGGTCAAGTTGAACACCGGCCGCAAAGCGGGTGCTGCCTGCTGCTGCAACGCGGCGCTGCAGCGGGCCTCGAACGGTGCCGGCTCGAAGGCCTGTTGCGGCGTCTGCGCGCGCCAGTGCCCGAGCGCTTCGCGCGCCACCGCCAACAGCGCGACGCGGCCGTGCTGCAAGGCCAGTGCACGCATCGCGTCACTGTCCAGCAGCTTGTCCGTAGCCGGCGGGCGCAGGCTGGCAGTGGTCATCGTGGCCCGGGTCACTTTGTTGAACGGACCGATGGCGGAGGGGGGTGGGAGTCGAACCCACCTGGGACCGCAGGGCAGCCCCACCCGGTTTTGCAGACCGGACGCCCCACCGGGAGTCGATCCTCCTCCAAGAAAAACAGGTGCATCAGGTGACAAGCGCCTTGCGCGGGTCGCGCCTGAAATGGCGCCCGACCTCATCACGCTTGGTCAGCCCGATCTGATCGAAATACTCTACCAGCGGCACCGACAGGTGCCGGCTGATGCCGGTGCTCTCGCGCAGCTCCTTGACGTTGAGCCGCCTGTTGGCGTCGGCCTCGGTCAGCAGGTAGGCCCGGGTCGCCAGGTCCAGCAGGTGCGGCGTTAGGATGAAGTACTCGGCCCCGACCGCGTGCACCGCGCCCATGCGCTGCAGCCGCTCCAGCACGCGCAGCAACTGGTCCTTGCGCAGGCTGCGGTCGCGCAGCAACAGGTCGCTGAACCGCGGCGGGTGAATGCCACCTTCGTCCAGCCAGGGCTTCAGACGTTCCCAGATCTGTTTGTCCACGCCCTGCAGTGAAGGGTCGTGCCCGGGCAGCGCGTGCTGGGCACCGCTGCGCTTGAGCACGCCGTCCTTCACGAGTTGGCGCAGCAGCAGCGCAAACACCGCGTTGGCGGGCCTGTCGCGGACGGCGCGCTGCAGCTGCTCTTGTGTCAGCCCCGGGCTGTCGGGTTGCTTGCGGTGCCAGGCGCCGAGGTGTGCGGCCAGCGCGGCGCTGTAGCGATCCATCTGTGCCGGCGCAAACAGCAGCGCGTGGCCGCCGTCCCCTGCGCCCTGCACCACGCGGTGCGGCAGCGCGGCCAGCAGCGCCTGGCGCTGGCCTTCGGTAAGGTTCCACTGCGTACAAAAGGCTTGGGCGTCGATGCCGCCGGCGGGCTCCAGCGCCATTGCGGCGGCCAGTGCGGCGGCGGGCGTGGGTTGGTCGAGCGCCATCAGCGATGCCACGCGCTCCGTGCGGTGGCGCCGGCTGTCGGGTGCAAAGGCATCGGTGACGCTGCCGCCGCCCACGGTGCGCAAAGCCGACTGGTCGCGCACGATGAAACGGTCGCCGTGCAGCGCGCCGATCGGGCGTTCGAGCTCCAGCTCGACCCAGGCGCTGGCGCCGGGCTCGATCGCCTTGCCTTCCAGCAGCACGACGCGCGCGCCGGCGTCTTGTGCACCCAGGTGCAGGTGCAGCGGCGTGCGGTGTGCCAGCGGCCGCGGCTCGCTGGCCAGCACCTGCAGCCGCGCGGCTATGCGCTGGGTCGGCGCGTGCAGGGCCTCGGCCAGCAGCCAGTCGCCGCGGCGGACCCCGTTTTTCTCGACGCCCGCCAGGTTCAACGCCAGGCGTTGGCCGGCGTGGCCGCTGTCGGCGCGGTGGTTCTGAGCGTGCAGGCCGCGCACGCGCACGGCCTGCCCGCTCGGCGAAAGCATCAACTTGTCGCCCACTGCAACCTGCCCGGCCACTGCGGTACCCGTAACCACCGTGCCGATGCCGGCCAGCGTGAAGCTGCGGTCGATGGCCAGCCGAAATTGGCCGCTTGCCGCACCGTCTGGCAGCGGCACCCGCGAACGTGCCAAGTGCGCTGCTAGTTCAGCGATACCCCGGCCGGTGAGCGATGACACGGGCAGCACGGGTGCAGCGGCCAGCACACTGCCGGCCAGCAGCTGCTGCACCTCGGCCAGGGCCGCAGCCAGCCGCTCTGGCCCGACGAGGTCGCACTTGCTCAAGGCCACCACGCCCTGCGACAGACCCAACAGGTGCAGGATGGCCAGGTGCTCACGCGTCTGCGGCATCGGGCCGTCGTCGGCGGCGATGACCAGCATCACGTGGTCTATGCCGGTGGCTCCGGCCAGCATGTTGCGCACCAGCTTCTCGTGGCCGGGCACATCGACAAAGCCCAGCACCTCACCGTCAGGCAGCGCGTGATAAGCGAAGCCGAGGTCGATGGTGATGCCGCGCTCTTTTTCCTCTTTCAGCCGGTCAGCGTCGATGCCAGTCAGCGCCTTGACGAGCGAGGTCTTGCCGTGGTCGATGTGACCTGCAGTGCCGATGATCAAGGTGCTGGCCTGCTCGAGGGTGCGGCTTCTGAAGTGGGCGGCAGGTGGGGTCGGCGGGTGGGGGCGAGCACCCGCAGATTATGGCGGTGGCCTGTCCCAAGCGCGGCCGGTGCCGCAGCCGCGAAGCCCCACGCTGCGGCCGTCTGCTGCCACCCGCAGCGCCTGTTTGGACGACCTTGGGCAATACCTCGCCTGCTGCAGCACAACAGCTAGGGTCAGCCCGCTTGATGCGCACACCATCTTGATAGGTAATAGCCAAGTGGCCGGTGTGCGCCTGCGCTTAGCTTTCATCTTCACCCGGAGGTCCGCTTCATGCCCAAAGACTCTAGCTCTTCTATCGCCCCGGCGCTGAGCCGGCGGACGGTCTTCATGGGCGCCGGAGTCGCCGGGGCGGTCGGTGCCATCGCAGCCGTTGCGGCTGGCTCGAAGATCCAGCCGGCCCCGGCCCCGGCCGTCGAGGCCGCGGAAACTGCAGACGGCTACCAACTCACCGAGCACGTCAAACAGTACTACGCCACAGCGCGGATCTGAAGCCGCAGCCTGCGGCCCGCCACAACGCGACGATCAATCGCTTTCTCAACAGGAGGCAGCATGCTCTTGACACGCACGTCGCCCGCGCACGGGGCGGCACCGCCGACGCGGACGCTGGTCGACGGTCTGGCGCGGGGCTTGGCCCGCGCGCTGCCCACGATGGACCGGCGCAAGTTTTTGCGCCGCTCCGGGCTGGGCCTCGGGGTGGGCATCGCCGCATCGCAACTCACGCTGGTACGCAAGGCCGACGCTGTCGAGAAGGCGGGCGCAGCCATTGCGGGAGGTGCCAAGGTCGAAGTCAAGCGCACGGTCTGCACCCACTGCTCGGTGGGTTGTGCCATCGACGCCGTGGTCGAAAACGGCATCTGGGTGCGCCAGGAGCCGGTGTTCGACTCGCCCATCAACCTGGGTGCGCATTGCGCCAAAGGTGCGGCGGTGCGCGACAACGCGCACGGCGAGTTCCGGCTGAAGTACCCGATGAAGCTCGTGAACGGCAAGTACGAGCGCATCACTTGGGATGTGGCGCTGGACGAGATCAGCGCCCGCATGCTGGAGCTGAAGCGCGAAAGCGGCCCCGACAGCGTCTTCATCGTCGGCTCGTGCAAGAGCAACAACGAGCAGGGGTACCTGCTCAGAAAGTGGATGTCCTTCTGGGGCAGTAACAACTGCGATCACCAGGCACGAATATGCCACTCCACAACAGTCGCCGGTGTGGCGAATACGTGGGGCTACGGTGCGATGACCAACTCGTACAACGACATGCAGAACAGCAAGGCTGCGATGTACATCGGCAGCAATGCTGCCGAAGCACATCCGGTGTCGATGCTGCACATGCTGCATGCCAAGGAGAAGGGCTGCAAGATGATCGTGGTGGACCCCCGGTTCACCCGCACGGCAGCCAAGGCCGACCAGTACGTGCGCATGCGCTCGGGGGCCGACATTCCGTTTCTTTATGGCGTGCTGTACCACGTCTTCAACAACGGCTGGGAAGACAAGCAGTACATCGCCGACCGCGTCTGGGCGATGGACAAGGTGCGCGAAGAGGTGCTCGCCAAGTGGACGCCCGACAAGGTGCTCGAGGCCTCGGGCGTCACCGAGGCCGAGTGCTTGCAGGTTGCCAAGACGATGGCCGAGAACCGGCCCAGCACGCTGGTCTGGTGCGTGGGTCACACCCAGCACACCATCGGCAACGCCATGGTGCGGGCCTCCTGCCTGCTGCAGCTAGCGCTGGGCAACGTGGGCAAGAGTGGCGGTGGCGCCAACATCTTCCGCGGCCACGACAACGTGCAGGGCATCACCGACGTCGGCTCCAACCCGGACTCGTTGCCTGGCTACTACGGCCTTTCCGAGGGATCGTTCAAGCACTTTGCCGCTGCCTGGGGCGTGGACTTCGAGTGGATGAAGAAGCAGTACGCGCCGGGCATGATGAGCAAGGCGGGCCTGACTGTCTCGCGGTGGTTCGATGCCGTGCTCGAGAAGAACGAGCTCATCGACCAGGACAGCAACCTGCGCGGCATGTTCTATTGGGGCCACGCACCCAATTCGCAGACCCGTGGCCTCGACCTCAAGAAGGCCATGGACAAGCTGGATCTGCTGGTGGTGGTGGACCCGTACCCATCGGCCACCGCAGCCATGGCCGCGATGCCGGGCATGGCCGAAGACCTGAACCCGAAGCGCGCCGTGTACCTGCTGCCGGCATGTACGCAGTTCGAGACCAGTGGCTCTGTCACCGCATCGAACCGGTCGTTGCAGTGGCGCGAGAAGGTCATCGACCCGCTGTTCGAATCGCGCAGTGACCACATGATCATGTACCAGCTCGCGCAAAAGCTGGGCTTCGGCGAGCAGCTGGTCAAGAACTACAAGATGCAGAAGGTCAAGGGTCTGGACGAGCCCTTGCCGGAGGACATCCTGCGCGAAATCAACCGCTCGGTCTGGACCATCGGCTACACCGGGCAGAGCCCGGAGCGGCTGAAGGCCCACATGCGCAACATGCACGTCTTCGACGTCAACACGCTGCGTGCCAAAGGTGGCATCGACAAGGAGACCGGCTACCAGCTGGACGGCGATTACTTCGGCCTGCCCTGGCCCTGTTGGGGAACGCCCGAGATGAAGCACCCGGGCACGCACATCCTGTACGACACCTCCAAGCACGTGATGGATGGCGGCGGTAACTTCCGCGCCAACTTCGGCGTCGAGCGTGACGGCCAGTCGCTGTTGGCGGCCGACGGCTCACATTCCAAGGGCTGCGACCTGACCACCGGCTATCCGGAATTCGATCACCTGCTGCTGAAGAAGTTGGGCTGGTGGGGCGAGTTGTCCGAAGACGAGCAGAAGAAGGCCGAAGGCAAGAACTGGAAGACCGACAGCTCCGGCGGCATCATCCGCGTGGCCATGAAAAACCACGGCTGCCATCCCTTCGGCAACGCACGGGCGCGCGCGGTAGTGTGGAACTTCCCCGATCCGATTCCGCAGCACCGCGAGCCTTTGTATTCGACGCGCCCAGAGCTGGTGGCGAAGTACCCGACCCATGACGACCGCAAGGCGTTCTGGCGGCTGCCTACGCTGTTCAAGTCGGTGCAGGAGAAGAACAAGGACATCGGCCAGAAGTTTCCGATCATCCTGACCAGCGGCCGCCTGGTGGAGTACGAAGGCGGCGGCGACGAGACACGCTCTAACCGCTATCTCGCCGAGCTGCAGCAGCACATGTTCATCGAGATCAACCCGAAAGCAGCCAACGACCGCGGCATCCGCAACGGCGAGGACGTCTGGGTCAGCACGCCCACCGGGGCGCGCATCAAGGTCAAGGCACAAGTGACGGAGCGCGTGGGCAGCGACACCGCCTTCATGCCCTACCACTTTGCCGGCCACTGGCAAGGCGTGGACATGTTGGCGCACTACCCGAAGGGCGCGGCGCCGATCGTTCGCGGTGAGGCGGTCAACACGGCCACTACCTACGGCTACGACAGCGTGACCATGATGCAAGAAACCAAGACCACCGTTTGCCAGGTCGAGCGGGCGGCATGACGCTGACCCCCAAGCTCACTACGCTCGCTATCCCTCGAGGCGGCCGTTGCCTGCCTCGGGGCGGCTCGAGTTCACGTCTCAGGAGCCATCAATGGCACGCATGAAATTCATCTGCGACGCCGAGCGTTGCATCGAATGCAACGGCTGCGTCACCGCCTGCAAGGCAGAGCACCAGGTGCCGTGGGGCGTCAACCGGCGTCGCGTGGTAACGCTCAACGACGGCGTGGCTGGCGAGAAAAGTATCAGCGTGGCCTGCATGCACTGCAGTGACGCGCCCTGCATGGCGGTGTGCCCGGTGGACTGCTTTTATCGCACCGCCGAAGGCGTCGTACTGCATGACAAGGACACCTGTATCGGCTGCGGCTACTGCAGCTACGCCTGCCCCTTCGGCGCGCCGCAGTTCCCCAGCAACGGAGCCTTCGGCCTGCGCGGCAAGATGGACAAGTGCACCTTCTGCGCGGGCGGGCCTGAAGCCAACGGCAGCGCGGCCGAGAACGAAAAGTACGGCCGCAACCGGCTGGCCGAAGGCAAGCTGCCGGCTTGCGCCGAGATGTGCAGCACCAAGGCGCTGCTGGGCGGTGACGGTGATGTTGTGGCCGACATCTTCCGCACCCGCGTGCTGACACGCGGCAAGGGCAGCGAGGTCTGGGGCTGGGGCACGGCCTACGGCAAGCCGATCACGGGCAACGGCAAAGGCACCGGCAGCGGCAACGGCAACAGTAGCCAGCCCGAGGTCAAGAAGTCATGAGCTCGGCCCGGCTGCCGGTCTTGCTGGCCGTTGTGCTGCTGCTGGCGGCCTGTGCCGAGAAGCCACAGTCCAGCGGCACCCGCAAGGCCGACGTCGATCCTTCGGCCGGCAACACCGGCACCCACACGGCACCGGGCTGGAAAGCCGGCGACAACGCCAGTTGGGAGGCGCAGCTGAAAGCGCGCTCGCAGGGGCAAAACGAGTACGCCCGCACGTCGGCGCGTTGATGCCGCGGTACGCAATCGGCCCAATCCGGCTCGACGCACGCCGACCCCCGCACCGCCCGATCCACCAGCGCAAAGGATGCCGATGATCTCCGGCCGCATGTTCAAGCTCTTGTCCGGTGCCGTGCTGGTGCTCGGCTCCGTGCTGCTGCCGCCTGCCATGGCGCAGACGGCAGAGCCGGCCGTACCGACCGCAGCGCCTGGCGCCCAACCCGGGCCGCCTGCCGGCTTCGTGGCGCCGGCCGAACCCAGGCCCGATGAAAGCAATGCCGAGCGCGCGCGTTCGCAGCCCGGCAACAACGCGCCGGTCTGGCGTGCGGTGCGCGACCAGGGCGGTACGACCTCGTTGCCCGGGGCGGAGATGGGCGTGTTGATTCAACCCTTTGTGCAGTACCCGGGCTCGCGCCTGGCCAGCGCCGGCGAAGCCTGGCGCCAGGTGCGCAACCGCTGGATCATTCCTTACGGCGGTGCGCTGCTGTTGATCGTGGCCGGCGCCATTGCCGTCTTCTACTGGCGCAAGGGCGCTTTGGGCGGCCGCCATGCCGACACCGGCCGGCGCATCGAGCGCTTCACGCCATTCGAGCGCTCGGCGCACTGGGCCAACGCGGTGGCCTTTGTGCTGTTGGCCCTTTCCGGCCTGGTGCTGGCCTTCGGCAAGACCTTGCTGCTGCCGGTGCTGGGCGCCACGTTGTTTGGCTGGCTGGCATATGCGCTGAAGAACATCCACAACTTTGTCGGCCCGGTGTTTGCCGTGTCGTTGGTGGTCGTCTTCTTGACCTTCGTGCGCGACAACCTGCCAGCACGTGGCGACTGGCATTGGCTCAAGCGCGGCGGCGGCATGTTGAGCGGGCAGGAGGTGCCGTCGCACCGCTTCAACGCCGGCGAAAAAGTCGTGTTTTGGGGCGGTGTGTTGTTCCTCGGCCTGCTGGTCGTAGCGTCCGGCCTGGTGCTCAACGGGTTGGTGCCCGGCTTGGGCGACACCCGCGGGCAGATGCAGATTGCGCACATGGTCCACGCTGTGGCCGGTGTGCTGATGATGACCATGTTCATCGGCCACATCTACATCGGCACCATCGGCATGAAGGGCAGCTACCAGGCCATGCGAAGCGGGTACGTCGATGAAGCCTGGGCGCAGGAACACCACGCCTGGTGGTACGAGGACGTGCGCGCCGGCCGCATACCGGCGCAGCGCACGGCAGCGGCCGGCACGGGCGCCGCAGTGGCGCCGCTGCCGTCGGCGGGCTTGTCTTGAAAACTGGTTTGGAGGCAATGACGATGGCTGCAACCAACACATCTGCGTCGCGCTTGGCGCCGCTTGCTGCGACTGTCGCCGCGACTGTTGCCGCACTCGCGCTCGCACTGTCAGCACCGCTTGCGCATGGCAAGTTGCCGGCACCCAACGACGAAGCCAAGGCCAAGGCAGCGCAGGCCGCGGCCAAGGCTGCTTACGACACCAAGGTGGGCACCTACCAGTTGTGCAAAAGCATCGACCAGGTCGCGGCCAGCTACTTTGCGCGGGCCAAGGTAGACGGCAAGGACGTGAAGCCGGCGGACCCGGGCGCCGCTGCCTGTACCGACCCCGGCGCGTTTGTGTACACGCCAGCGGCGGCCACCCCGCCGCTGGAAGCCGCGGGCGCCCACTCGCCCGCTGCGACTGCAGTGGGCCCCCCCAACGCCAAAACGCCGCAGACCGCGGGCACCGCGCCTGCAACGGCCAGCAACTCCACGCCGGCAACGACACCCGCCGCGCCAGCAACGCAAGCAACGCCGCCGGCCAGGAAGTGAGCCTGTCGCAAGTCAGCGCCACTCTGGCGGACCTGCCCACGGTCCCCGGCGCCCCGCGCCTGACCGACGCCCGCTGCGAGTTGCTGCGCCAGATCACCGTGCAGGACGAATACGGCGCCCATCGCGACATCGCGATTCCGTCCGAGCGCCCGCTGACGATCTTCGTCGACAAGCGCGAGCTGGTCACGTTGATGACGCTGGGCGCACGGCCGGAGCTGCTGGTGCTGGGCTACCTGCGCAACCAGCGCCTGATCGACGATGTGAGCGCGGTCGAGTCGGTCACGGTCGATTGGGACGTCAGCGCTGCGGCTGTGCGCACGCACCGCGGTGTGCAGGACATCGCCGCCAAGACGGCGCACCGCGTCGTCACCACCGGCTGCGGGCAGGGTACCGTGTTCGGCGATGCGATGGAGCAGTTGCATACCGTGGCGCTGCCGGATGCCGCCACCGCGCGCATCCGCCAGAGCACGCTGCACCGCATGCTGGAGACCATGCGCCAGCAGGACAGCATTCACCGCAAGGCCGGCTCGGTGCACGGCTGCGCGCTGTTTGGCATACGCGGTGCGGCCAGTGAGATGCTGATGTTCGTGGAGGACGTAGGCCGCCACAACGCCATCGACACCATTGCCGGCTGGATGGCCCTGCACGGCGTGGCCGGCAGTGACAAAGCTTTCTACACGACCGGCCGCCTGACCAGCGAGATGGTGATGAAGGCCGCGCAGTTGGGCGTGCCGATCATCGTGTCGCGCAACGGCGTGACGGCCATGGGGCACGCGCTGGCTGCGAAGCTCGGCATGGCGCTGTTTGGCCGTGCGGCCAACCGGCACTTCTTGTGCTACTGCGGGTTTGAGCGTTTCGATGCCGAGCCCGAGCCGCAGCGCGGCGGCTCGGTTGCGGACTTCGGTGCGGAGTTCGGTGCGGGGTCAGGCCTGAAAGCCGGCGCCGTGATGCGCGTGGTGGCTGGCTGAAGCTGCCGTTCAGCCACCGCGGGGTTCAGCCCTCGCGCGTGACTTCGCATCGAGAGACGGCCCTTGTAAACCGCCTTGTTGCTGCTCACACCAGCCCGTCGAACAGCCACACGTCGACAGCTTCACCCGCAGCCACTGCGCCTTGCTCCTGGCGCAGCACCACCAACGCGTTGGCCTCGCTCATGCTGCGCAGAATGCCGGCGCCTTGCGAGCCGGTGAGCCGGACCTGAAAACCGCTGCCGTCGTTGGCCGGCTCGACGACTGCACGTTGAAACTCGGTGCGACCGGGGCGTTTGCGGATGGCAGCCACGCTGCGCGCTTGCAGCACCGGCAGCGGCATCGGAAGCGCGCCGGCCAACAGCAGCAGCGCATCACGCACGAGGGCATAAAACGTCACCAAGGCGGCCACCGGGTTACCGGGCAATGCGAACAGCAGCGGCCCGGGCCGGCCGTCGGCCATGTGTAGCGGGCCAAATGCAAACGGCCGCCCGGGCCGCATCGCAACCTTCCAGAAGGCCACCGTGCCGAAGGCGGCCAGCACGTCGCGGACGTGGTCTGCGTCGCCCATGCTGACGCCGCCGCTTGTCAGCACCGCATCGGCGTTAGCCGCTGCGTGCTGCAGCGTCTGGCGCAGTGCGGCCGGGTCGTCGCGCACCAGGCCGAAATCCAGCACCTGCACATTGAGTCGCTGCAGCGCGGCGCGCAGGCTGGCGCGGTTGCTGTCGTAGATGCAGCCCGGCGGCAGCACCTGGCCAGGATCGCGCAGTTCATCGCCGGTGGAAAAAAGCGCCACGCGCAGTGGCCGCCTGACACCCAAAGCGGCGATGCCCAGCGACGCGGCCAGGCCCACATCGGCCGGCCGCAGCCAACGCCCGGCCAGCAGCGCAGGCTGACCCTGCGCCAGGTCTTCGCCGCGGTGGCGGCGGTTGTCGCCGGCGCTTAGCCCGCCGGGCTGAAGCGTAAGCACGGCACCGTCGACGCGGCACAGCTCGATCGGCACGACGGTGTCCAGCCCGGGCGGCATCACCGCGCCGGTCATGATTCGCAGCGCCTGGCCGCGCGCCACGCTGGCGCTGTGCGGCGTGCCGGCGAAGACCGTGCCGGGCAGCACGTGCAGTACGGTGGCAGCCACGGCTTGCAGATCGGCGCCATGCAGCGCGTAGCCGTCCATCGCCGAGTTGTCGTGTGCCGGCACGTCGATGGGCGAGACCAGATCGCGCGCCAGCACGCGGCCGGCTGCTGCGGCCAGCGGCACGGTCTCCTGGCCATCGACGGCGCGGGTTGCCCGAATGAAAGCAGCAACGGCGGCGTGGATCGCGGCGCGTGCATCGGCAACCGGCAGTTCCTGGCCAGTGACCAACGGGGAGGGGCCGAGTTCAGGCACGGATGCATTCTGACCGGCGCCGGTGGGCGGCACCACGCGCCAGTCCTTGCTCACAATGCCGCAGCACGGCCGACGAGAACCCGCGGTGGCACGGCATCGGACCACCGCGCTGCATCCACTGCTGTGTCGCCCGCTGCGCCCCGCGCTGACTCTGCCCGGCTCTGCTCCGGCTGCGGTCCAGTCTCAGCCGCAGTCTTAGTCCCAGTCCCAGTCCCAGTCCCCATGTGAATACGCTCACCGACAGTTTGCAGCTCGCCGCGCGCCTGGTCGTCGATGCCGACGCGCGGCTGCTGGCCATCGTCGGCCTGTCGCTGCGCGTGAGCTTGACGGCTTGCGCGATCGGCGCTCTGTTCGGGCTGCTGCTGGGCAGCTGGCTGGCGGTGGCGCGCTTTCCCAGCCACCGGGTGCTGGTGTGGGCGGTCAATACGCTGCTGGCGCTGCCGTCGGTGGTCGTGGGGCTGCTGGTGTATCTGCTGCTCAGCCGTTCTGGGCCGCTGGGCTCTTGGGGCTTGCTGTTCACGCCGACGGCGATGGTCATCGCGCAAAGCATTCTGGTCGTGCCGTTGATCGCCGCGCTGTCGCGTCGGTTGGTGCTGGACGGTCTGACCGAGGGCGGTGAGCAGCTGCGCTCACTCGGCGCCGGGCCGTTCACGGCCGCGCTGTTGATGCTGCTGCACCTGCGGCTGGGTGTGCTGACGGTGCTGTTGACGGCCTTCGGCCGCGCCATCGCGGAGGTCGGTGCGGTGATGATCGTCGGCGGCAACATCGACGGTTTTACGCGCGTGATGACGACCACCATCGCGCTGGAAACCAGCAAGGGCGATCTGCCGCTGGCGCTGGCACTGGGGCTGGTGCTGCTGGCCGTCGTCGGGCTGATCCAGCTGCTGGCGGCACGGCTGCCGGGGCGCGCGCGGCTGTTGCCGCAGCAGGTCTGGGCATGACGACAACACCGCTCATCACGCTGGACAAGGCCGATGTGGCCTTCGGCAGCGTCAGCGCCTTGCGCGGTATTTCGCTGACGCTGCACCGCGGCGAGCGGCTGGCGCTGGTGGGCGCCAACGGCAGTGGCAAGACGACGCTGTTGCGGCTGCTGCACGGCCTGCTGCCCAGCCCCGCGCGCCGGCTGGACACGAGCGCACCCGCGCCGATGTTGGCGATGCTGTTTCAGCGCCCCTTCTTCATCGACCTGTCGGTGCGCCGCAACCTGCTGCTGGCGCTGTGGCTGCACCGGGTGCCACGCGTGCAGCGGGCCGAGCGCTGTGCTGCAGCACTTGCGCGCATGGGCCTGACAGCGCTGGCAGACCGCGCTGCGCGCACGCTGTCCGGCGGCCAGCAGCAGCGGCTGGCGCTGGCGCGCGCCTGGTCGCTGGCGCCTGATGTGCTGCTGCTGGACGAGCCCACCGCGAGCCTGGACCCGAGTGCCAAGCGCGAGGTCGAGGCGCTGATCGAATCGCTGGCCCGCGACGGCGTGACGCTGGTCTTCACCACCCACAACCTGGGCCAGGCCAAACGTTTGGCCAGCCGCGTTATTTACCTGGAGGCTGGCCGTGTCGTGGCCGACCTGCCGGTGGATGGCTTTTTCAACGGTGCCTTGCCACCTGAGGCCGCGCTGTTTGTGAAAGGAGAATTGCCATGGGTCTGAAGCGAAGCACCGCCCTGCTGACATCGGCACGGGCATCGGCACGGGCATGGGCTTTGATTGCGGTCATTGCGGTCATTGCGGGCCCCGCTGCGGCGCAGGACAGCGCGCGTTTCATCGTTCTGGCCTCGACCACATCGACCGAACAATCCGGCCTCTTCGGCCATCTGCTGCCGCTGTTCAAACAGGCCAGCGGAATCGACGTGCGTGTCGTGGCGGTCGGCACCGGGCAAGCGCTGGACATGGCCCGTCGCGGTGACGCAGACGCGGTGCTGGTGCACGACACGGCGGCCGAGGAGAAGTTCGTTGCCGACGGTTTTGCGAGAAAGCGCATACCGGTCATGCAGAACGACTTCGTGCTGATCGGGCCGGCCTCTGATCCAGCCGGCGTGCGCGGCAAAGGCATCGCCGCAGCACTGGCCCGCGTGGCGGCCGGCAGCGCGCCCTTTGTATCGCGCGGCGATAAGAGCGGCACCCATGCTGCCGAACTGCGGCTGTGGCCTGCCGCCGGTATCGACCTGGCAACCCGCAAACCGGCGACGTACCGCGAATGCGGCTGCGGCATGGGTCAGGCGTTGAACATGGCGTCATCCAGCAACGCCTACACCCTCAGCGACCGGGGAACCTGGCTGGCCTTCAAGAACCGCGCTGAGTTGCAGCTGCTGGTGGCAGGCGACGCGCGCTTGTTCAACGCATACGGCGTGATGGTCGTCGATACGGCACGCCACCCACATGTGAAGCAGGCGCTGGCGCAGACCTTTGCCGACTGGCTCACGGGGCCCAAGGGGCAGGCGGCCATTGCGTCCTACCGCATCGGAGGCGAGCCGCTGTTTTTTCCCAGCGCGCCGCGCTGAAGCCAGGCGGGAGCAGCCTCCTAGAATTGCGCAGCACAGCAGGGCCGACGATGAGCATCAAGAGCGACAAGTGGATCCGCCGCATGGCCCAGCAGCACGGCATGATCGAGCCGTTCGAGCCCGGGCAGGTGCGCACCAACGCCGAGGGCGCGCGCATCGTCAGCTACGGCACCAGCAGCTACGGCTACGACATTCGCTGTGCGCCGGAGTTCAAGGTCTTCACCAATATCCACAGCATCGTGGTGGACCCGAAGAACTTCGACGAAAACAGCTTTGTCGACATCAACAAAGACGTCTGCGTGATCCCGCCCAACAGCTTTGCATTGGCGCGCACGTTGGAGTACTTCCGCATTCCGCGCAACGTGCTGACGATCTGCCTGGGCAAGAGCACGTATGCGCGCTGCGGAATCATCGTCAACGTCACGCCTTTCGAGCCCGAGTGGGAAGGTTTTGTGACGCTGGAGTTCAGCAACACGACGCCGCTGCCAGCCAAAATTTACGCCGGTGAAGGCTGCGCGCAGGTGCTGTTCTTCGAAAGCGACCCTGACGACGTCTGTGAGGTCAGCTACAAGGACCGCGGCGGCAAATACCAGGGCCAGCGTGGCGTCACGCTGCCCAAGACCTGATCGGCGCGGCAGGGCCCGTAGGCCGCAGCCTGCGCCGAACATGGGCGCGCGGCTTGCCGTCTGCCGCTCGAAGTGACTGACGCCGTTGCATCGGCCAAGGAGACCGTCATGAAATGGGAAGGGCAGGACCAGAGCAGCAACGTCGAAGACCGCCGGAGCCAGGGCCCCGGGCTGGGTGGGGGCGGCATGCGCATCGGCGGGCGCGGCATCGGCCTGGGCACGGTGGCCGTCGCGCTGGTGGCGGGCTGGGTCTTCGGCATCAACCCGCTGACGGTGCTCGGCTTGCTCAGCGGTGGTGGCATGGAGGCCGCGCCGCAGGTGCAGCAAGCGCCGGCCGGGCCACCGCCGGCCGGCGACAAGGCCGCGGCTTTTGTCAGCGTGGTGCTGCGCGATACCGAGCAGGTGTGGGGCCAGGTAATGCAGCAGGCGGGCAGCCGCTACGTCGAGCCCAAGCTGGTGCTGTTCCGTGGCGCCACACCCACGGCCTGCGGCACCGGGCAAAGCGCCATGGGCCCGTTCTACTGCCCGGGCGACCAGAAGGTCTACATCGACCTGGACTTCTTCGACACCTTGAGCCGCCGCATGGGCGCGCCGGGTGACTTTGCGCAGGCCTATGTGGTGGCGCACGAGGTCGGCCACCACCTGCAGCACCAGATGGGCATAACCGCCAAGGTGGACGCCCTGCGCGGCAAGGTTTCGCAGCAGCAAATGAACGCGCTGTCGGTGCGCGTGGAGTTGCAGGCCGATTGCCTGGCCGGCGTGTGGGCGCACCACTCGCAGCGCGGCAAGGGCTGGCTGGAGCAGGGCGACATCGAAGAAGCGCTCAACGCCGCCGCCAAGGTCGGTGACGACACTCTGCAAAAGGCCGGCAGCGGCCGTGTCGTGCCCGAAAGCTTCACGCACGGCAGCAGCCAGCAGCGCATGACGTGGTTCAAGCGTGGGCTGGACGGCGGCAGCGTCAAGCAGTGCAACACCTTCGACGCGAAGTAGCCGCCCGGCGCGGACGCCGCGGGCCGCAGCACCCGACATGGCTACGAACGCGGTCCGGCTGCAGCCACGACTTGTGGCCTAATCGCGGGTTTTGTTCACTCGCCGGAGCCACCCCATGGGCAACAAGATCGTCACCGAAGCCGACCGCAAGGCCAGCCCCCGTCCCGCCGCTCCCGTTGGTGTGACCGTCACCACCAAACGCGGCCAGAAGATCAGCCTGGAGCGCGGCTCGCACACGCGCAGCAAGAAAAACCCTGGCAAGCGCCCGAAGAACGGCGGCTAAGGTGAGCCCCCACGCTCGCTAGCGCTCGCTGCCCCCCCGAGGGGGCCGTCCGCCAGCGGCCCGGCAAAGCCGGTTCCGCGGCGGCAAGCTTGACTGCGCTTCGTCGTGCTGCGCATCACTGAACTTAGGTTGCCGTTGGACCACCCCGAGGACGCCTTGCGTCTTGCGGTGCTGGCGCGGCTTGCTGTACCCGGTACAGCGCTCAAAGGCTTGACCGTTTTCAAGCGCGCCTATGACGCGCGGCGCAAGGCGGCCATCGTGCTTATCTACACGGTAGATTGTGCGGTGGCAGACGAAGCCGCGGTGCTGGCCCGACACAGCGGCGATCTGCACATCAAGCCGGCGCCGGACACGCGCTACCGGCTCGCGGCGCAGGCGCCTGTGGACTTTCGCGCCGACTGTCTGAACAACGGCCGGCTGCGGCCGGTGGTCATAGGCTTCGGCCCCTGCGGTCTGTTCGCTGCGCTGGTGCTGGCGCAGATGGGCCTGATGCCTATCGTGCTGGAGCGCGGTAAGGACGTGCGCCGGCGCACACAAGACACCTGGGGCCTGTGGCGCCGCGGTGTGCTGGACCCGGCCAGTAACGTGCAATTCGGCGAAGGCGGCGCCGGCACCTTCAGCGACGGCAAGCTGTGGAGCCAGATCAGCGACCCGCGCCACCTGACGCGCAAGGTGCTGACCGAGTTTGTCAAAGCCGGCGCGCCGGAGGAAATTCTCTATGTCAGCAAGCCGCACATCGGCACCTTCCGCCTCGTCGGCATCATCGAGAAGATGCGTGCCGACATCGAAGCGCTGGGCGGTGAGGTGCGCTTCCAGCAGCAGGTCGTCGACGTGCAGATCGAAGCCGGCGCGGTGCGCGCGCTGGTGCTGCAAGACGGGCAGACGCTGGCCGCCGAGCACGTGGTTCTGGCACTCGGGCACAGCGCGCGCGACACCTTCGAGATGCTGCACCGCCGCGGTGTGTTCATGGAGGCCAAGCCGTTTTCGGTCGGCTTTCGCATCGAGCATCCGCAAAGCCTGATCGACAGCGCGCGCTTCGGCAGCAGCGCCGGGCACCCGCTGCTCGGTGCGGCCGACTACAAGCTGGTGCACCACGCCAGCAACGGGCGCAGCGTTTACAGCTTTTGCATGTGCCCCGGCGGCACGGTGGTGGCGGCCACGTCCGAGCCCGGACTGGTGGTCACCAACGGCATGAGCCAGTACAGCCGCAACGAGCGCAATGCCAACGCCGGCATCGTTGTCGGCATCAGCCCGCAGGCCTACAGGCAAACACCTGGCATCGCCGGCTCGGCGGTCAACCCGCTGGACGGCATCGCCTTCCAGCGCATGTGGGAGGCGCGCGCTTTCGAGCTGGGCGAAGGCGGATACCACGCGCCCGGTGCGCTGGTCGGTGACTTCATTAAAGGCCAGCGTTCCAGCAGCTTCGGCAGCGTGCTGCCGTCGTACCAGCCCGGCGTGCGGCTGACCGACCTCAATGATGCAGAGCGGCCCAGCCTGCCGCCCGATGTGCTGGCCGCCATCCGCGAAGCGCTGCCGGCCTTTGAGCGACAGATCCCCGGCTTCAGCCAGGCCGACGCGGAGCTCACCGGCGTGGAGACACGCACCTCCTCGCCGCTGCGCATCACGCGGGGGCACGATAGACAAAGCCTCAACGTTCGTGGCCTGTACCCGGCCGGCGAAGGCGCGGGCTACGCCGGCGGCATCATGAGCGCCGGTGTCGACGGCATTGAGGCTGCCGAGGCGCTGGGCCGCAATCTGCTAAATCGGCCGCCGGGCTAATGCGTCAACGGGCTCATGGGCTCATGGGCTCACGGGCTCGCAGGCCCACGAGCTAATGGGCTGATGGGCTGATGGGCTAATGAGCTAATGGACAAATGAGCCCGCGGGCTAACTTGCAAACCGCATCTGCAGCGCTGACACCGCGTCGGGCACCGCGCGGCTGAGTTCGTCGCACACCGCGGGGTCGTCCAGGTCCGGGGTCTGGCCTTGTGGCGCTGGCGCGCCATCGAGGCCGCCGCCGAGTGCCACCAGCGGTGCCACCACCGGCGCCAACGCCGGGTCTGCCCACGCGTCGCTCCAGGCGTCGGGCATCAGATCGACCGCCTGCAAAAAGCCCATGCACCACTCGCGCGCGTCGGCCCATTCGTCGGCGCCCTGCTCGGCAATGCTGAAGATCGGCTCCCATTCATCGGGCTTCTCGTGCAGCAACTGGCTCAGATGGCGCAGGTGGCGCAGTGCCATCACTACCGTGTTCTTCCGCTGGCGCTTGGTGGCAAAAGGCGCGGTTTCATCCAAGCCGGCCGGGTCGCCACCCCAGATCAGCGGCAGCCAATCGGACGTGGGCATGCTGCGCATCGCCGCAGGGCCGATCGCCAAGGCGGTGAGATAGCCGTCGACGCCGTCCAGGCTCATCGCCGTGTCGGCCTCCAGGCGTTGCAGCAGCGCATCGAGTGCAGCGATCTCTTCAGCGGTCAGTGGCGTGATGGCTGACTGCGGGTCGTAGGCGGGGTATTGCATGGTGCACCGAAGCTCCGTGTCATATGCCGAGCTCCCGAGTGTCAGGCATCGGTGGACGGCGTCCGCGGGTGCTGCGCTAGTGCGGGTAGTGCTGCGGCATGGTCTGCACTGTGACCGCTCTCAAGGCATGGCCCAGCCGATGCTGTGCGGCAAGGCCGCCGGGGTCGTGCGCCCCGCGATGTCACCCAGCCCGAGCTGGCCATAGCGGCCGGACCCCCAGCACAGCAACGCCGCATCGGTGCGCAGTGCGCAGGTGTGGCTGCCGCCGGTGGCCAGCGCGCCGACGCCGCCCAGGCCCGCTACCGGGGCCGGTGGCTCGCGCACCGCGTACACCGGCGCGTTGACGGCCCCGCCGGCAAACCAGCACTGAACGATGCCACCAGCTTGCACGGCGCAATTCGGGGCGCCGTAACCGATCAAGGACACGTCGGCGAGCCCTGCGATGGCGGTCGGGATGGTGTTGCTGATGCCGTTCCAGCAGCGCACTGTGCGGTCGGCCAGCAAGGCGCACGAGCCGCTGACCTGGGTGGCCGCCGGCAAAGCGCCGATGCGGATCGCGATCGACTGTGAACTGGCGGGGTCCTGGCCCCAGCACATCACCGAACCGGTGTTGAACAACGCGCAGGTCTGCCAGTCGCTTGCAGAAATGCTAACGACGTCGTTGAGCAGGACGCCCACCGCACCCTGCACGAGCACCGGCGTGGCGCTGTAGAGGTTGCTGGCGTTGCCGAGTTGCCCCAGGCTGTTGGAACCCCAGCACCACACGCGGCCCGATACCGTGAGCAGGCAGGCATGCAGGCGTCCGACCGTCACTGCGCGAATGCCACCGCCACCCACGTCGATGCCGTTGTTGCCGGCCACCACCTCCGGCGTGCGCAATGAGCCCATCAGGCCACCCCAGCAGCGAAGCGTGCCGCTGGTGCCTATCGCGCAGGTGCTGTTGTATCCGGCCGCCACCGCGACGGTGGCTTCAGGCAACGGCACGGTCGTTGGTGTGGTGGCGGCGGTGAACGTGCCGTTGCCCATCTGGCCTGACGAGTTGTAGCCAAAGCAAGCCAGCGAGCCGTTGTTGCGGATGGCGCAGGTGTGCTCTTCACCAGCCGCGATCTTGGCGCTGGCAACTGCAGGCATGGGCGCGGCCGTGACGGTCAGGGTGGCCGCGTTGCTGCTGGCGCTGCCGGCGCTGTTGGTGGCCACCACGCGGAACTGCCGGCCGTTGTCGCCAACGGCCGTTGCGGCCACTGCATAGCTGCTCGAGGTGGCACCGGCGATGTCGGACCAGCTGCTGCCGTTCAACGACAACTGCCACTGCAGCGCTGGTCTCGGCGTGCCGCTGGCCGCCGCAACGAAAGTCGTCGCGGCCGGTGCAGTCACGCTCTGGCTCGATGGCTGCGCCGTAATGGCCGGCGCTACGCTGACGGTGGGCGCCGATGCCGGTGGCGCCGGTGCTGCCCCGAGCGGGGTGGACCCACCGCTTGCGCTCCCGTTCCCGCCGCAGCCTGGCAGCAGCACGGTCGAGAGCGAAGCAGCCAGCATCAAGCCGATCAACCTGAGTGGAGGATGACGTGGGGCAGGGCATTGACTCATAGGGTGCCTCTCTCGTTAGCGCGAACGCGGCTTGCCCGCGCGGAAGCCTGGTTCTTAGGGTCGTGGCGTTAGCGCCGCGTTAGCTGTCGGGCGGGTCAGTCGCTTTTCGTCGCAGACACTGTCCCAGTCCGGTCTTGACAACGCCGTCGTTGCGCGCTCAACCGGCCGGGTGTCACCGGGTTTGCATCCACGACGGTTTTGCGGTTGGCGCCGCGGACTACATCACCGCGCCCAGCTGCCAGGGCACGAACTCGTTCTGGCCGTAGCCGTGCTGCTCGCTCTTCGTTGCGCGGCCCGACGCGGTGGCCAGCATCAGCTGGAAGATGCGCTCGCCGCAGGCGTCCACCGTGTCCAGACCTTCGACGATGCCGCCGCAATCGATGTCGATGTCGTCTTCCTGCTTCAGCCACAGCGCGGTGTTGGTGCTGAGCTTGAGCGAAGGCGAAGGCGCGCAGCCGTAAGCCGAGCCGCGGCCGGTGGTGAAGCAGATCAGGTTGGCGCCGCCGGCAACCTGGCCTGTGGCCGACACCGGGTCGTAGCCCGGCGTGTCCATGTAGACAAAGCCGCGTTCGGTGACCGGTTCCGCATAACGGTAGACCTGCGTCAGGGGCGCCGTGCCGCCCTTCGCCACCGCGCCCAGCGACTTCTCGAGGATCGTGGTCAGGCCGCCCTTCTTGTTGCCGGGTGAGGGGTTGTTGTCCATCTCGCCCCCCAGCCGCGTGGTGTAATCCTCCCACCAGCGGATGCGGTCGACGATCTTGATGCCGACCTCGGGCGATACGGCGCGGCGGGTCAGCAGGTGCTCGGCCCCGTAAATCTCGGGCGTCTCGGACAGGATCGTGGTGCCGCCGTGTGCTACCAGCAGGTCCGACGCCGCCCCCATCGCGGGGTTGGCGGTGATGCCGGAATAGCCGTCCGACCCGCCGCACTGCATCCCGACCATCAGATGCCCGATGCCGGAGGGCTGGCGGTGGACGCGGTTCGCTACCGCCGCCATCTCGCGCAGCACTGCAACCCCGCGATCGATCGTCTTTCGGGTGCCCCCCGTCTGCTGGATCGTCATGTAGCGGAAATTCCCGTCGCCGCGCATCCGGCCCGCGCCGATCAGGTCGGGGATCTGCATGACCTCGCACCCCAGCCCCACCAGCAGGATGCCCCCGAAGTTAGGGCTGCGGGCATAGCCTTGCAGGGTGCGGAACAAGGTCGCGTAGCCTTCGTCG
>JAJAZC010000033.1 GCA_026785885.1 Rubrivivax sp. | reverse complement strand
CTGCTGGCCGGCTTGCAGGCCGGCCAGCGCTCGCGAGCCACTCCCCAGTGCGCAGGGGTTGGCTCGGCGCGCGCTTGCCCCCCCGAGTGGGCTGAGTGCCGCGGCTCCGAGCCCGCCTGCGCGGGCTTGGACGGCACGAAGGCCGGCCGCGTCTCGCGGACGGCTCATGCAGCGGCCCGGCGGAGCCGGTTCCGCGCATGGCCTTGATCAAACCGCAGCGCGCGCCGCTTGCAGCATCAGCAGGCCGTCGAAGATCAGGCTGTCGATGACTTCAAAGCGCAGATCCGTGATGTTGGCCAGCTTGGCTGCGGCGCCGCCGGTCATCATCAAGAGCGGCTCTTCGCCGGTCTTCTGGCGCAGCCGCCGCGCCTGGCGTTCGATGGCGCCGACCATGGCGTTGCTGCCGCCGCTCATCAGCGCGTCGCTGGTGTTGGTGGGGAAGTCCACGACCTCGCCCGTGGGCACCTTGAGGCCGGCGGTGCCAATCTCCAGCGCCCGTTGCATGAGCCCGAAGCCGGGCAGGATCAAGCCACCGAGAAAACGCCCGCCGGCATCCAGCGCATCGACCGTGACGCAGGTGCCCACCATCACCACCAGCGCAGCCCGCGGCCGGCCACGTTGCAGGATGTGCCAGTGCGCGCCGGCCAGCGCCACCCAGCGGTCCGCACCCAGACGGCTGGGGTGGTCGTAGCCGTTGTGCAGGCCGGCTTCACCGACGGTGGGCACGACCCAGTGCGCGTCCACCTCCCACAGCCCCATCTGCTCTTCGACCCGCCGGCGCACCGCATCGCCAGCCACCACGCAGCCGAGCATTGCAGTCGGTGACGGCAGGCGGTCCCAGTCGCCTTCGGCCAGCTCGTCGATGGTCTCCAGGAACACAGCGCCCTGGTGCAGCAGCGCGGAGCCGGGCCACGGCGCGGCATACAGCGCCCACTTTAGCCGCGTGTTGCCGATGTCGATCGCCAGAAAGCCCATCAGGATCGATCCGCCTTGCGTGGCGCGGCCATTGAGAAGGGGCGAGAGCGTAGCAGTGCAAGGCGGCTTCGGGTTGATCTGCCGCTTGCAGTGCCTGCCCCTTGCTGGCGGGGCACCGTGGCATCATTTCGGTTGACGTTTACGTCAACCATGTGGTCGACGTCCGCGAGCCCGGACCAACGCAGCAAAGCACCAAGGCGCACCCATGACCGATCTCTCCGCCGAGTTCAAGGCCCTGGCCGCCTACCGCCCACGGCACAAGGTGCGCTTCGTCACCGCGGCCTCGCTGTTCGATGGCCACGACGCGGCCATCAACATCATGCGGCGCATCCTGCAGGGCATGGGCGCCGAGGTCGTGCACCTGGGCCACAACCGCAGCGTCGACGAGGTCGTCACCGCGGCGCTGCAGGAAGACGTGCAGGGCATCGCGATCAGCAGCTACCAGGGCGGCCACGTCGAGTACTTCAAGTACATGGTCGATCTGCTCAAAGCCCGCGGCGGCGCGCACATCCAGGTCTTCGGCGGCGGCGGCGGGGTCATCGTGCCGGCTGAAATTCGCGAGCTGCAAGGCTACGGCGTGACGCGCATCTACAGCCCCGAGGACGGCCAGCGCATGGGCCTGCAAGGAATGATCGGCGAGATGGTGATGCGCTGCGATGTCGATCTGTCGACGCACGCACCCAAGACCGTCGCCGCATTGCAGGGCCACGGCCAGCCGCACAGCGACGCCGCCTGGCGCGCGCTGGCGCAAACCATCACGGCGCTGGAGAACGGCGTTGCCGACGCAGCCTTCAAAGCGGAGCTGATGGCTGCCGCGGCCAGCACGACGATCCCGGTGCTGGGCATCACCGGCACCGGCGGCGCCGGCAAGAGCAGCCTCACCGACGAGCTGATCCGCCGCCTGCGGCTGGACCAGAACGACGCGCTGCGCATCGCGGTGATCTCGATCGACCCGAGCCGGCGCAAGAGCGGCGGCGCGCTGCTGGGCGACCGCATCCGCATGAACGCGATCGGCCCCTGGGCGCCGACACTGGCCGCTGCGCAGGTTGCGGCACTGCCCGACGGCGCGCTGGCCGCGGGGGTGGGGCGGCCTTGCGGCAGCGGCGGCGACACCGGCGCGCGCGTCTTCATGCGCAGCCTGGCCACGCGCAATGCATCCACAACCGGCGGCAGCGAGATAAGCCAGGCCCTGCCCGACGTGCTGACCGCCTGCAAGGCCGCGGGCTTCGACCTCATCGTCGTGGAGACCTCGGGCACCGGCCAGGGTGACGCGGCCATCGTGCCGCTGGTGGACGTGCCGATGTACGTGATGACGCCGGAGTTCGGCGCTGCCAGCCAGCTCGAGAAGATCGACATGCTGGACTTCGCCGAGTTCGTGGCCATCAACAAGTTCGACCGCAAGGGTGCGGCCGATGCGCTGCGCGACGTTGCCAAGCAGGTGCAGCGCAACCGCGAGGCCTGGCATACGCCTGCCGAGCAGATGCCGGTCTTCGGCACCATGGCCAGCCGCTTCAACGACGACGGCGTGACGGCGCTGTACCAGGCCCTGGCGGTGCGCCTGGGCGCTTTGGGCCTGCCGTTGACAACCGGGCGCTTGCCGTTGGTGGCCACGCGCCACAGCACGCATCAGCAGCCCATCGTGCCCGGTGCGCGGGTGCGCTACCTGGCCGACATTGCCGACACCGTGCGTGGCTACAAGGCCCGCGCGCTGCAGCAAAGCCGGCTGGCGCGCGAGGTCCAACAGCTGCACGCCACCGCCCGCATGCTGGCCACCGACAAGCCCGAGCGCCATCGCGCGGTCGAGGCCGTGGCTGACCTGGCCGCCACACGCCAGGCGCGTCTGGACCCGCAAGCCGGGCAGCTGCTGGCGATGTGGCCCGAGCTGCAAAAGGCCTATGCCGGTGACGAGTTCGTCGTGAAGAGCCGTGGCCAGGAAATCCGCACCGCGCTGAAGCACACCACGTTGTCGGGCAGCAAGATCCGCAAGGTCGCGCTGCCGGCATATGAGGACCACGGTGAGATCCTGAAGTGGCTGTTGCTGGACAACGTGCCCGGCAGCTTTCCATACACGGCCGGCACCTTTGCCTTCAAGCGCGAAGGCGAAGACCCGACGCGCATGTTCGCTGGCGAAGGCGATGCGTTCAGGACGAACAGACGCTTCAAGATGCTGAGCGAGGGCACACCGGCCAAGCGCTTGAGCACCGCTTTCGACAGCGTCACGCTGTACGGCAACGACCCCGACCGCCGGCCCGACATCTACGGCAAGGTCGGCAACAGCGGCGTCAGCATCGCCACGCTGGACGACATGCAGGTGCTGTACGGCGGATTCGACCTGACCAACCCGGCGACTTCGGTCAGCATGACGATCAACGGCCCGGCGCCGACGATCCTGGCGATGTTCATGAACACCGCCATCGACCAGAATCTGGCCAGGTTCACCAAGGACAACGCCCGCGACCCGACCGCCGACGAAGTGCAGAAAGTGCGGGCCTGGACCCTGGCCAATGTGCGCGGCACGGTGCAGGCCGACATCCTGAAAGAAGACCAGGGGCAGAACACCTGCATCTTCAGCACCGAATTCAGCCTGAAGG
>JAJAZC010000032.1 GCA_026785885.1 Rubrivivax sp. | reverse complement strand
GGCCCCGGCGGTCGTAGAAGCTGCGGTTCCAGGTGCCCAGGTGCGGCAGCAGGTCTTCGGGCACCTGCTCGTAGGCGCTTTCCAGGCGCACTGCGGGCACTTCGTAAGGCGCTCGCAGCAGCTGGGCCAGCACCTGGCGGACGATGGTGTCGTCGCCGCCTTCGTTGTCGCGCAGGTCGACCACCAGGTAGGGCAGGTTGCGGATGGCCGCGAAGGTGCGCAGCAGAAACGCATCGGCCTTAAATTCGTTGTTCCAGAAGGCGAAGGTGGGCAGGCGCAGCAGCGCGGTGTCGCCATCACGCTCGAAACTCCACGACTGCGCCGGCGCCGGCACGCTGCGCTGGCGCTCAGCCACGCTGACGGCGGGCACCACGATGTCGCGCGCCAGGCTGGCGGGCTTCAGCGGCTGTTCGCGCACGTTGAGTTTCCAGCGCCCACGGGTGGGCGGGAAGCGCAGCGGGAACAACCAGTCCATGGCGCCACCGCTGGCCGCGCTGTCCAGCTGCGCCCGGCGCTTGCCGATGGCCCCGGCGTGCTGGCCGTCGGCGCGCAGCAGCGGCAACAGCGCAGCGGCGATCTCGGCCACCGGGCGGCCGTCGATGGCCAGCAGTTCGCTGCCAGCGGCCACCTCGGTCGCTGCGCTGCCGGTCACGAGTGCGCGGCCCTGCAACCAGCGCAGCGTGAAGGGCAGCTTGTCGCGGCCCGCCAGCAGCAGCTGTTTCATGTCTTGCCGGGCGTTGTAGTGGCTGGCCCAGGTGTGGCCGCAGTTCACCGCGGCGGCAATCTGCGAGCACAGCAGGAACATGTCCGTCGGCGGGCTGCCGCCGGCCACGGCCAGGGCGGCGGCGACAAATGCCGCGTTCACCTGGCCTGGCGGGGCACGGCGGTGCAGGCCGGGATGCAGGGTGTCGAAAGCGCGGCGAAGCAGCTGCAGGTCGGCACGCGCCTGCGCGGCGCTGAGCTTGGCGCCGCCGTTGGCCCGTGCCAGGCTGGGCACCAGAAAGGGCACCGGCAGGGTCGACAGCGGGGCCAGCATCAGCTTGCGCAGCGCGCGGCGGCGGTTCATTTCGGCGCCGGGCGGGTGTGAGTTCATGGGTTCAGTACAGCCAGGGAATGGGGCATCGTAGCGACGCCGATGCGGCCATGCGCTGGGTGCCGCATGCGCGTGCATCGCAGCGCCGGCTGCCCGCGGCGTGACGGGCAGGCGTGACGGGCAGGCATGACGGACGGGCGTGACGTCGGCCTTCGGCCCCGCACGCTCAGCCCTGGGCCGGCGCCGGTGGTCGTGCCAAGTGCTGGGCGAAGAAGGTTTCGACCCGCCCCCACCAGTCGGCATGCGTCTCGGGCAGGGCCCAGCCGTGGCCTTCCCGCTCGTACTCCACCCATTGCAGCGCTGGGTTGTGCTTGCGCACGGCGTCGCGCAGCCGCCGGCCGTGTTCAATGGGCACGCGGCGGTCGACGCGGCCGTGGCCCAGCAGCAGCGGCGCACGGATGCGTGCGGCCTGATGCAGCGGAGAGTTCTCGGTCAGCAGCGCGGCGTCCTTGTCGCGGTCACCGATGAGTTGCGGCATGCCATGGCGCTTGTAGGCGTTGGAAATGTCGCTCCAGCGGGCGTCGTAGAGCAGCAGCATGTCGCTCACGCCGGCCCAGGCGACGGCGCAGCGAAAGACCTCGGCCTGCTTGACGAGGCCCATCAGCGCTGCATAGCCGCCGTAGCTGGCGCCGAGGATGGCCACGCGCGCGGCGTCTGCATGTCCCTGCGCCACGGCCCAGCGTGCACCGTCGGCCAGGTCATCCTGCATCGCACGGCCCCATTGCCGCCAGCCGGCGGTGAAGTGCTTCAGACCAAAGCCGGTGCTGCCGCGGAACTCGGGCTGCAGCACCGCGTAGCCGCGCGAGGCCAGAAACTGCACCTCGGGCTGCCAGCCCCACTCGGCGCCGCGCGTCCACGGCCCGCCGTGAACCATCACCACCAGCGGCGACCTCTGGCCGGCCGCGCCTGCGGGCAGGGTGAGGTAGGCCGGGATCTCGAGCCCATCGCGCGCCTTGTAGCGAACGAAGTCGGTGGTGGCCATGCGCGCGGGCGAGATCTGCGGCTGCTCGCTGCCCAGCCGAACGAGCTTGCGCGTGGCGCTGTTGTAGAGCAGGTGCACACCGGGCTGCACATCGGCGAAGGCGTGCACGAGCAGCGTGGGGCTTTCGCCGCGGCGCGGCGGCGTCAGGATGTTGGCCGTGGCCGGCAGCAGGCGGTCGACCTCGGCCTGGTGCCCGCGCATGGCCCCATCGAACCACTGCGTGACCGTGGTGTCGACGGTGTGGCGCAAGCCCAGCACGCGCCCGTCACGCACGATGAACTGCGGGTCGATGTCGAATTGCGGCAGCGCCAGTACGGGCTCTGTGTCGAGTCTGTCGGCGGCGGGGTCGTAGTGGTAGACGCCCAAGGTGTCGGTGCCAGGGCGGGCCGTCACGTAGAGCCGGCCGTCGGCGGCCACGGCCTGCATCTGGATGTCGCCGCCCAGGCCGAAACGCTCGAACTCGCGCAGGCGCTTCCATTGGCCGTCGGCCGGGTTGCGCCAGTGCAGTGCGGCACGGTCGTCGCGGGCTGTCAACACGGCGCGCAGTTCACCACGCGCGTCGATCAGCCACTGAAAGGCCTGGCGCGGCGCCTCCACCTCTTCGGCCAGGCCGGTGACGGTGTTGAGCCGGAGCAGCCGGTAGTAGTCAAAGCCCTTCTCGGTCACGACGTCGGGCTGCACGACGTAGACCCAGTCGGCCTCTGGCGGGTCGGGCGGCTCCAGCAAAAAGGTGTTCCACGGCAGTTCGCGCAGGTGGCGGTCGAAGCGCTCGGCGACGTGCTCGCGGTGCACCAGGCTGCGGTAGCCGCTGCCGTCTGCGTTGACGGCAAAGAGCCCGGGAGCAAAGGCGAGATCGGCGTCGGCCGACTGGTGGTCGGCCAGGTCGTAGACAAGGCGCCGCTCGTTGACCCAGCTGAAACGGCGGACGTCGGCGTCCTTGAATGCGGCCACCACCTGCAGCTTCAGCGTTGCGGTGTCCAGAACGGCCAGACGGTCGCGCTGGCCCGGCGCCGCGGCGCGCACGGCCACACGCAGGCCCGAGGGCGAGAGCTTGGCGCCGCTGAACACCGGACGCTGAAAAAAGCTCGCCGCGGCCAGCGGTGCGCTGTCGCCCGCGGCCTGCGTTCCCTGCGCGGCGCTGCGAAGTGCCCACGGCGCCAGGGTGCCGGTAGCCAGCAGTTGCAGCAGTTGACGGCGCGCTGCAGCGGGCAGGCTTCGGGGCAGGGGTCTTGCCATGGGTTCAGGCCGCCGCGCTGCGGCAGATAAAAAAGCCATTCAATGTAAGGCGGCCGCGCGCCGGGTCGTTGCTGAGCTTGTCGGGCGCAGTGATGTGGCTGGAATGGAAGTGGCTGCCGTTATAGAAAACGGCACGGTTCCAGGCCGCCGGCACCACTGCGGCGAGTTCGAAATGCGCATTGCTGGCGGCCAGGTAGCCAGGCGGCGTGCTCACCTCGGCCGTGAACGCGGCGTCGTCCATCTGTGCCCAGCGGCGGATGTCGGCATTGATGTGCTCGACGGGCCGTCTGGGCAAGTAGAAGCTGGTGCCACCCAGGGCCGCGTCGTCAAAGAGATACAGCGTGCAGGCGGCCACGCATTGCCCCGGTTCGACACCCAGACGGTCGCGGTGGCACAGGCGCTGCAGCGGGCGCAGCAACGCTGGCTGCAGCGTGGCCAGCGAGAGCCGGCTGTACATCGAGAGCGTGCGCCGCGCGCCGAACCTTTGCCGCAGGTGCAGCATGAAGAACTCGGCCAGCGGCGCGTCGACATCGGCGCCCATGCGCCATTCGAGCCCCGGGTAGGCGTTGTGCGGCGCGGCCGTGAAGCTGGCGCGGGCGCTGATGGCGCGCTGGCGCAGTGCCTCGGGTTGCAGCAGCACATCGTCCACCACCCAGACGTCATGCACGCCACCCACGTTCAGGCGCTCGAGGCGCGGGTGCGGGTTGAACACGGCGGCCCGGCCCGGGGCAGCCTCAGGCCGCCTGGGCCTGGCGGCGCGGGATGGCGGTGGCGCAGTGCTGGGCCACGAAGTCGGCATGCGTGGGCATGGCCTCCACGCAGCGGGCGACGGTCTGGCGCACGTTCGTCAGGAATTCGTCGATGCGCGCCTCCGGCAGGGTGTCCACTAGCGGGTGGTAGCCCAGCGGCTGCACACGCTGGCCGATGAAAACCTCGACCCAGCTGATCTCGCTGAAAAGCTCCTGGTTTTCGCGGAAGACGCGGCCGTTGCTGCGGAACAGGTCGAACTTCTGCTGCAGCGTGTCGGGAATGGACATCGTGCGCACGCAGTTCCAGAACGCGGTGTCGTCGCGTTCGGTGGCCTTGTAGTGCAGGATGATGAAGTCGCGGATGCGCTCGAACTCGAAGTCGCTCTGGCGGTTGAATTCGTCGATGTCGGCGCCGTCGAAACGCCGGTGGGGGAAGAAGGTCGTCAGCCGCGCAATCGTGTTCTGGATGAGGTGGATGCTGGTGCTTTCCAGCGGCTCCATGAAGCCGCTGGCCAGGCCCACGGCCACGACGTTCTTGTGCCAGAGCTTCCTGCGCTTGCCGGTGGTGAACTTCAGCAAGCGCGGGTCAGCCAGCGCGGCGCCGTCCAGGTTCTGCATCAGCACATCGGCAGCTTCCTGCTCGGCGATGAATGCGCTGCTGAAGACATGGCCGTTGCCGGTGCGGTGCTGCAGCGGAATGCGCCACTGCCAACCCGCCGTTCGCGCCGTGCTGCGCGTGTAGGGCGTCAGCGGCGAGACCGACTCGCAGGGCACGGCCCAGGCGCGGTCGGCCGGCAGCCAGTGGCTCCAGTCGTCGTAGCCGGTGTGCAGTGTCTGCTCGATGAGCAGGCCGCGAAAACCGCTGCAATCGATGAAGAGGTCGCCCTCGATGCGGCGCCCGCCTTCCATCACCACGGCGTCGACGAAGCCGTCTTCGGCGCGGGTGGTGGCACCGCTGATCTTGCCTTCCAGCCGCACCACGCCCAGCTTCTCTGCATAGCGGCGCAGGAAAGCGGCGTAGAGCCCGGCGTCGAAGTGGTAGGCGTGCGCAATCTCGGCCAGCGGTGAATTGCCCATGTCGCGCTGCGCGCGCATGAACTTGTTGGCCTTGGCGGCGGCGTTGTTGATGGCATAGGCGTCGAGTTCGTCGGCCCGGCCGAGTGCGCGCATCTTCAGCCAGCAGTGGTGGAACTTGGTCAGGCCGATGTCCGGGCCCAGCGGCCCGAAGCCGTGGATGTAGCGGTCGCCCTGGCGGCCCCAGTTCACGAACTCGATGCCGAGCTTGAAGGTGGCGGCCGTCTCGCGCATGAACAGGTTTTCGTCCAGTTCCAGCGCGGCGTTGTAGATGTTGATGAGCGGGATGGTGGCCTCGCCCACGCCCACCGTGCCGATGTCTTCGCTTTCGATGAGCGTGATGCCCCATGCTGCGCCCAGCAGCTTGGCCAGTGCCGCCGCAGCCATCCAGCCCGCGGTGCCGCCGCCGGCAATGACGATGTGCTGGATGTGCTGGGGCGCCACCGGGCTCAGAACCTGTAGCTCACCCCGAACAGCACCGTGCGGCCGTACTCGTCGCGCTTGGTGTCTCGGTTGTTGCTGGCGTCGTACTCGACGTAGGGCTCGTTGTTCAGGTTGTTCACCTGCACCAGGAAGTTCAGGCCCTTGGCGATGCCGGTCTGGATTTCGTAGCCGAGTTGCAAGTCGGTGATGGTCTCGGGGCGCGCGTACTTGTACTCGCGGTCGGAGCCGAAGCCTTCGATCTCGGCGATGAAGGACGAGCGCTTGCGGTTGGCCACGCGGACGGAGAAGCCGCTGCGCTCGTAGTAGGCCGTCAGCGTCTGCACCTTGCGTGACAGGCCGGGCAGAGGACGCGTGTCGGCGTCACCGAAAGGCTTGATCGCGCTCTGGGTGTCGCTGAAGCTGGCCTGGATGCCGAAGCCGTCCAGCGGCTTGAACAGCAGGCTCAGCGGCACGTCCACCGCCAGCTCGATACCCTTGATCGTGCCGCCCTTGCCGTTCAGCGTGAAGGTGTATTCGCCGATGGGCGAATTGGGCGTGTTGCCTGACAGGTTGGGCAGGCCGGTGAAGTTGAAGCGCCGGTCCGTGACCTGGAAGATGTAGCTCTTCAGGTCTTTGTAGAAGGCCGCCACCGAGATGTAGCCCTTGGTGCCGAAGTACTTCTCGTAAGACAAGTCCAGCGCGGTGGCGCGATAGGGGTCGAGCAGCGGGTTGCCCGATTCACCCGTCCAGCGGCCCGAGCCGTTGACCTCGCTGCGCGAGAAGTTGCTCAGCTGGTCCATGCGCGGGCGTGCCATCTGGCGGCCCAGGCCGGCACGCAGGAACTGGTCGCTGCCCAGAGCCATGCTCAGGTTCAGGGCCGGCAGGAAGTCGGTGTAGCTCTTGCCGCGCGTCTCGATCACGAAGGTCGGCGCGCCGCCGACGTTGCGCACCACGGAACCCGTGCCTTCCTGCTTGGTGCCGATGAGCTGCGCGCCGACGTTGCCGCGCACCGGCATGCCGAAGACTTCGGTGTCGATGTCGCCCTTCACGAAGCCGGTGGTGACGTCTTCCTTCACCGTCCAGCCCTTGCGCAGGATGTCGCCGTTGACGTTCGGGTCCAGGCGGTACAGCGCCGGGTAGGCCGCGCCCGGGTCGAAGCTCACGGTGTTGAAGCCCAGGCCCGGCAGCAGCAGCGAACCGGCGCCGGCCGGCAACGGCGTGCCCGGGTTCGTGCTGCCGGTGCGCGCGGGCAGGCGCAGGAAGTTTTCGAACGAGCCCTTGTTCTTCTCACGCGTGCTGAGGTTCACGCCCAGGCTCATGCGCGAGAAAAAGCCTTCCAGTTCCTTCTGCGCCACCAGCTTGACGGCCTTCAGCTCGTCCTTGGTGCTGATGATCTTGTCGTAGCCGTTCTGGCCCCAGCTCTCGGGGTCGGTCAGGCGCACGATGGCCGGGTTGCCGTGGTCGTACTGCAGGCCGCTGATGCGGTTGTAGTCGCTGATGGTCACGGTGCCGGGCAGCGGGCGGTTGTTGACCGTGTCAAAGACACCGGCTTCCATCTCGACGATCTGCTCCTTACTCTTGGCCGACGAGTAACTGAGGTCGGCGATGCCGGTCCAGCCGCTGCCGAACTTCAACTTGTTGTTCCAGCCTACCGATTGGAGGTCGTCTTTGCGCGGTTCCCAGATGGTGCGCGACAGCGGGTTCACGTTGCCCCAGCGGCCGCTGACCAGGCGGCCGCTGGTGACGGTGGCGTTGGTCAGCGTCGGCGCCTGGTAGCCCACCGCAGAGTTGCCGTTTTTCCAGCTGTCGTTGACCTGCACTTCCAGGCCGCGCTTGGTCACGTCCTTGTCGAATTTCGAATAGAACAGGTCGACGACGCTGCTGAAGTCCTTGTTGGGCTTGAACTCCACCACCGCCATCGCGCCGGTGCGCGTTTCGTCGGTGTTGTCGACGAAGTACTTAAAGCCCTGGTTGAAGGTGAAGTCGGCACCGCCGTTGACACCCGCGAAGTTGCCGGTGTTGTTGGTGTCGTAGGTTTCGCCGCGCGACTTGGCCACTTTCTGGCTCAAGCGCGCCACGCCGAAGGCCACGCCGATGGTGCGGTCGGCGAACTGGTCGATGTAGTTGAAGCTGAAGCGTGTGCCGTCGCCTTTGAAGGGCGTGCCGCCGCCGTTTTTCTCGCCGCGCAGGCTCACGCCCACCACGCGCTGGCTGAAGTTCAGCGGGCGCACGGTCTGCAGGTCGATGGTGCCCGACAGGCCCTGACCCAGCAGGTCGGCCGTCGGTGTCTTGTAGATGCTGACGCCCGAGAGCAGCTCGCTCGGGTACTGGTCGAATTCGACACTGCGGTTGTTGCCGGTGGAGACCTGCTCGCGGCCGTTCAGCAGCGTGTTGGCGAAGTCGCCCGACAGGCCGCGGATGTTGATCTCGGTGGCGCGCCCGTTGACGCGCTGTGCCGTCACGCCAGGCAGGCGCGCGATGCTCTCGGCGATGCTGCTGTCGGGCAGCTTGCCGATGTCTTCGGCCGAGATGCTCTCGACGATGGCGTCGGCGTTTTTCTTGACGTTGATCGCGCTTTCGATGCCGCGGCGGATGCCGGTGATCGTTATCGTCTGGGTGCCCGCACCAGGCGCGGGTGCGGGCTGCGCCTGCACGTAGCTGGTGCTCAACAGCATCGCGGCCACGGAGGCGGCCACCGGGGTGGCTTGCAGCAGCGCGCGTGGGGCGCAGTGGCGGGAGTTCGAATTCTTCATGGTGTTTGTCTCCTGGAACGCACGTGATCTCGACAACTTCCGCCACTGCGGGCCGAGTGCGCGCACCGATCGGGCAACAGAAATCTGATCCGTGAAACGAACTTTGTATCAAAACTAGATTTTCCGACACCCTGCGAAAACCCTAGATCGGTACGCCCGGCGGTCCGAATTCGTGCACGTTATGCCTCTGTACAAGCGGATTCGGCCGTGGCTACACTCGAAGAGACGCACCGCAACGGGGAAATTTCCCGCAGAGGGCGCCGATTTTGTAGCGAAACTACATTGCAAAAAAGCAACATCCGGTGGATGTGCCGCGCCGCCGTCGCCCTGGCCCTGACGCTTTGCGCAGGTACAACAGTGGCCAGCGCCGATGGGGCTGGCGAGCCCGCCGCACTGCAACTGCACCGTCCGTCACCGGACTGGCGCGACCAGGTGCTGTACTTCGTTGTGACCGACCGCTGCGCCGACGGCGACGCCAGCAACAACGACCAAGGTGCGGGCGAGTACCGGCCCGGGGACCGCACGCGCTACCAGGGCGGCGACCTGCGCGGCCTGACGCAGCGGCTTGGCTACATCCGCGGCCTGGGGGCCACGGGGCTGTGGATCACGCCGCCGGTGGCCAACCAGTGGCTCGACCCTTCACGCCACTACAGCGGCTACCACGGCTACTGGACCGAGCATTTCAAGAACGTCGACCCGCACCTGGGCACGCTGTACGACTACCGCCAGCTCTCGCACGCCCTGCACAGCCAGGGCATGGTGCTGGTGCAGGACATCGTGGTGAACCACACCGGCAACTTCTTCACCTACCGCGACCGCTGGCAGCTCGGCCAGCCCGCCACGGGCTACGAAGTCCACGACGCGACACTGCCAGTGCCGCGCCCGAGCCAGCCGCCCTTCGACCAGAACGACCCACGCGATTCAATTCAGCGTACCGCCGGCATCTACCACTGGACGCCCGATATCACCGACTACAACAACCCGCAGCAGGAACGCACCTTCCAGATGGCGGGCCTGGACGACCTGAACACCGAAAACCCCGTGGTGCGCCGCGCGCTGCGCGACAGCTACGGCTTCTGGGTCAAGGAGGTGGGCGTGGACGCCTTCCGCGTCGACACCGCCTTCTACGTGCCCCCCGACTACTTCGCCGATTTCCTGTTCTCACGCGACCCGGCTGCTCCTGGCATGGCCGAGGTGGCGCGCCGCACCGGCCGGCAAGACTTCCTGGTCTTCGGCGAAGGCTTCGGCATCGACCGCCCCGGCAGCGACGTGCAGTCGCGCAAGATCGAGCGCTACACGCGCACGCCCGCGGGCCGGCCGCTGCTGCAGGGCATGCTGAACTTTCCGCTCTACGGTGCCTTGGGGGACGCCTTCGCGCGCGGCCGCCCGCCGGCAGAACTGGGCGAGCGCATCACCCGCATGATGAAGATTCACCGCCGGCCGCACCTGATGCCGAGCTTCATCGACAACCACGATGTCGACCGTTTCCTGGCCGGCGGCAGCCAGGCCGGCCTGAAGCAGGCGCTGCTGGCGCTGATGACGCTGCCCGGCATCCCCGTCATCTACTACGGCACCGAGCAGGGCTTCACCGAACCGCGCGCAGCCATGTTCGCCGCCGGTTTCGGCTCGGGCGGGCGCGACCGCTACGACACCGAAGCGCCGCTGTACCGCGCCACGGCCGAGATGACGGCATTGCGGCGAGAACACCGCGTGTTTTCTCGCGGTGTGCCCACGGTGCTGCATGGCGACGCCGCGGGGCCCGGGGCGCTGGCCTGGAAGATGGCGCAGCCGGGGCTGGCCGAGGGTGATGGGCTGCCCGCCTTCGTCGTCTTCAACACGGCCGAGGGCGAGGTGCTGCTGCCTGCCCTCGCCACGGGCTTGCCGGCGGGCACCGTGCTGCAGGGCCTGTACGGGCTGCACGGCCGGCCCGATGACCTGGTGGTGGGCGCCGGCGGCCGCATCACGCTGCGGCTGGCGCCGCGCAGCGGGCAGGTGTGGCG
>JAJAZC010000031.1 GCA_026785885.1 Rubrivivax sp. | reverse complement strand
CTCTTGGGGTAGTGCGGCTCGATCAGGGCTTCGAGCCGGCTCTACAGCACCACCGTGTTTATGTCGCCAGGGAACCGTTCGCGCCGCGTCTTGCGCTTCTCGGCCAAGTACTCGGCGCTGGCAAAGCTGGTCTGCTTCATGCCAGCGATCGTCGCAGCCTGTCACGCTCGGCGCTATTGCAGATGGCCCGGATAAATCAACGGTTCGCTAAGGTGGGCGCGCCTAATGAGACCTTCGAGTACTCGGACACTGGATACAACCTGCTGGGCGAGATCATCGAAGTGGCAGGTCGATGAGGTCGCCCAGCGGCTGGTGGACCGTGGCGAGCTGCAGCCGATGATCGTGGTGGCGGTGGCCAGTACCGCCACGCGCATTGACGACTACACCGCGGTCGCCATGCAGCGTGCCAACCGGATCAGCCGTCAGCCGAGCGGCTGCGGTGCGGTGGCCTACGGGCGCTATCTGGTGCAAAAGTCGAAGCCGCTGATCGACGCGCGTTTCCGCACGCTGACGGGGCGGGCGGACACCGCGCTCGGCGGCTCGTCGCTGGTCGGGCTGGTGACGATGTCGCTACTGCTGGAGCACGGGGATGTCTTCGGCGCCGGGCTGGTGGTGTCGCCATCGGTGTGGTGGGCCGATGGCGAGATCGTGCGCCGTGTGGCCAGCCACCGCGCCGATGCGCCGTGGTCGCGCATCTGGCCGGACCTGGGCTTGGCCGAAGGCGACGGCGCGGTGGCCGGCGCACGGCAGTTGCCTGCTGCGCTGATGGCCCGCGGTTGGCGGCCAGCCTACCGCGAAGAGCCAGGCGCCGGCCATGACGAAGCAACCTGGGCCGCGCAGGTGGAGCCGATGCTGCGCCGGTGGTGTGGGCCGGCGGTGCCGTCTCGCTGAAGCGCCGGCCGGTCGGGCAGCCACCATGCGGTGGTCATGTCGCCGTTATGCCCAAGCGCAAGCCCGAATATCCCTATTCGATTGCAGCGCGGGGGCGCCGCGCACCGAGAATGCCCGGCCATTCCGGCCCAGGCAACTTCGCTCCGCACGACACCCATGAACTTCCAACAACTCCGCTCCGTGCGCGAAGCCGTGCGCCAGGGCTTCAACCTGACCACCGTGGCCGAGGTGCTGCACACCTCACAGCCCGGCGTCAGCCGGCAAATCCGTGAGCTGGAAGACGAGTTGGGTGTGGAGATTTTCGTGCGCGCCGGCAAGCGCCTTACCGGCCTCACAGCGCCCGGCCACAGCGTGCTACCCATCGTCGAGCGGCTGCTGCTGGAGGCCGACAACCTCAAGCGCGCCGGCGACAACTACGCCGCAGAGGGTCGCGGTGTATTGAGCATCGCAGCCACCCATTCACAAGCGCGTTATGCACTGCCACCCGTGGTGCGTGATTTCAGCGCCGCGCACCCGGGCGTGGAGCTGCGGCTGCAGCAGGGCTCACCGCGACAGGTGGCCGAAGCGCTGTTATCAGGTGAGGCCGACATCGGTGTCGCCACCGAGGCTTTGGCCGGTTATGCCGATCTGGCCGCGCTGCCCTGCTATCAGTGGACGCACACCGTAATCGTGCCGCCAACGCACGCGCTGGCCGAAGAAGCGCGCCGCGGCGTGCCGCTGACGCTGGGCGCGCTGGCGCGCTTTCCGATCATCACGTATGAGAGCGGCTACACCGGCCGCAGCCATATCGACGAGGCCTTTCAGCGCGCCGGTTTGAGCTTCAAGCTGGTGCTGTCGGCGATGGATGCCGACGTCATCAAGACCTACGTCGATCTCGGCATGGGCGTGGGCATCATCGCTGCGATCGCGTATGACGAAACCCGTGACGCGCCGTTATTGGCGATCGACGCGCGCCACCTCATCGCCAGCAACATGACGCGCCTGGCCGTGCGCCGCGGCAGCCTGCTGCGCGACTATGTCTACGGGTTCATCGAAAGCTTTGCGCCGCCGCTGACACGCGCTGTCGTGCAGCGTGCCAGCAACGCCGGGCCGGGCGCGGATTTCACGATTTAGCGTGTGGCGCGGCCGATGCCGGCATGCCGCGCCCTGCGCTGCAAGCGGCAACTGCGCGCTACGCTGCAAGCGGCAAGCGCGCGTCGGCCATGAAGCGGCGCACGAAGTCGGTGGCCGGCTCGGTGCACACCTGGTGCGGCGTGCCTTGTTGCTCGATGCGGCCCTGGTTCATCACGACCACCCGGTCGGCCACTTCCAGCGCTTCGTCCTGGTCGTGCGTGACAAACAGGCTGGTGATGTGCAGCTCATCGTGCAGGCGGCGCAGCCAGCGGCGCAGCTCTTTGCGCACCTGCGCGTCCAAAGCGCCGAAGGGCTCGTCCAGCAGCAGCACCCGCGGCTCGACGGCCAGCGCGCGCGCCAGCGCCACACGCTGGCGCTGACCGCCGCTCAACTGGTGCGGGTAGCGCCCGGCCAGGCCCTGCAGCTGCACACGTTCGATGAGTTCCAGCGCCCGCTGGCGGATCGCCGCAGCCGGTGGCCGGGTGGCGCGCGGCCGCACGCGCAGGCCGAAGCCGACGTTGTCCAGCACCGTCATGTGGTTGAACAGCGCGTAGTGCTGGAAGACGAAGCCGACATCGCGCTCGCGCACGTCGGCTGACGTGACCTCGCGGCCGTCGAACAGCACCTGGCCGGCATCGGCCACTTCCAGCCCCGCGATGATGCGCAGCAGCGTGGTCTTGCCCGAGCCGGACGGCCCCAGCAGCGCCACCAGTTGCCCGCTGTCCACACGCAGGTCGATGTGCTGGCACACGACGGTGTTGCCGAAGCGCTTGTCGAGCTGGCGGACTTCAACGCTCATGGCCGCGCTCCTTGGGGTGTCGTTGCTTCATCGGCACGCGCGGTGGCGGCGTGCTTTTGCTGATCGAGCCGGCGTTCGGCCCAGACCTTCAGCACCAGCGTCACCAGCGCCAGGCCGGCGAGCAGCGCAGCCACTGCAAAAGCCGCTGCCGACTGGTACTCGTTGTGCAGGATCTCGATGTGCAACGGCAGTGTGTTGGTCAGGCCGCGCACATGGCCGCTGACGATGCTGACGGCGCCGAATTCGCCCATCGCACGGGCGTTGCACAGGATCACGCCGTGCAGCAAAGCCCAGCGCACGTTGGGCAGCGTGACGTGCCAGAACATCGCCAGGCCGCCAGCGCCGAGTACGCGCGCGGCTTCCTCCTGCTCGGTGCCCTGCGCCTGCATCAGCGGGATCAGCTCCCGCGCCACGAAAGGCAGCGTCACAAACAGCGTGGCCAGCACGATGCCGGGCACCGCAAAGATAACCTGCAGATCGCGCGCCAGCAGCCAGGGGCCGAACCAGCCGTGCATGCCGAACAGCAGCACGAAGACCAGGCCCGCAATCACCGGGCTTACCGAGAACGGCAGGTCGATCAGCGTCAACAGAATGTTCTTGCCGCGGAAGTCGAACTTCGCCAACGCCCAGGCCGCGGCCAGACCGAAAACGATGTTCAGCGGTACGGCAATCGCCGCGGCCAGCAGCGTCAGCCGCAGTGCAGCCAGCGCATCGGGCTCGGTGATGGCAGCCAGCGCAGCCGGTGCACCGCGCTTGAGCGCTTCATGCAGCACCACGGCCAGCGGCAGCACCAGCAGCAGCAGCACGACGGTCAGTGCCAGGCCGATCAGCAGGCGCCGCTGCCAGGGCGCTTCTGCGGTGGCGCTGCAGGGGCGCTGTGCGCTTTGTGCGCGGAGCGTGCTTCGCGTGCTTTGCGTGCTTGGTATTGGCGGTGCGTGTGGAGCGGCACCGGGCGCGGTGTGGCCATGTGCTGCAACGGCAGCAACGGCAATGCCAGCCACAACTGACCCATTCACAGCGCACCCCCGCGCCGCCGTGCCCAGCCCTGCAAAGCGTTGATCGTCAGCAGCAGCACGAAGGACGCCACCAGCATCACGGCAGCCAGCGCGGTGGCGCCGGCCATGTCGTATTGCTCCAGCCGCGTGACGATGACCAGCGGCGCAATCTCACTGACCATCGGCAGGTTGCCGGCAATGAAGATCACCGAGCCGTACTCGCCCAGGCCGCGCGCGAAGGCGAGCGCAGAGCCGGTCAACAGCGCCGGCAGCAGCGCCGGCAGCACCACGCGCAGCAGCGTCTGCGCGCGCCCGGCACCCAGCGTGGCTGCGGCTTCTTCGGCCTCGGTTCCCAGGTCCTGCAGCACCGGCTGCAGCGTACGAACCACCAGCGGCAGGCCGATGAACACCAGCGCCAGCACCACGCCCAGCGGCGTGTAGGCCAGCTTGAACGGCAACCACTGGCCGACCCAGCCACCCGGCGCCGTCAAAGCCGTCAACGCGATGCCGGCCACCGCAGTGGGCAGCGCGAAGGGCAGATCGATCAGCGCATCGGCCAGCCGCCGGCCTGCAAAACGGTACCGCACCAGCACCCAGGCCAACAGCAGCCCGAGCACGGCGTTGACGCTTGCAGCAGCCAGCGCAGCACCGAAGCTCAAGCGCAAAGAAGCCAGCACCCGCGGCGTCGTCGTGGCATCGACAAAGGCACGCCAGTCCAGCGTGAAGGTGTTGACGAACACGGCCGACAGCGGCACCAGCACCACCAGCAACAGCATCAACAGCATCGTGCCCAGCGCCAGGTCGAAGCCGGGCAGCACGCTGTGGCGTTTGAGCAAGGTGCGGGACAGCAGCATGGCGGGCGGATGCAGTGGATGCAGCGGGTGCGGGTGTGTCGGTGCGGCGGGTGCAGCGGGTGCAGCGAATGCAGCGGATGCAGCGGGTGCGGCGGATGAGGTCCATGTGGTCGATGCAGTCGACGCGCTATAAGCGTTCGATTCGGCAGGGGCAACGGCTACAGCGTTGCGCGGTCAACGCAGTCGACGCGCCACAGGTCGCTTGTGCATAGCGGCGCATCCTAGGCAGCGCCCCCGCTTCGCCCAACGAAGCGCTTCGGCTTTGTTTATGCGCGGTGCGAGTTAGCCGGGGTGCCCGCCAGGCCCGCGCCGCCAGGGTCAGTCAACGTGCCTGCAGGCGGTCGATCAGCAATTGCGCCAGCAGCGCGCTGGCCTGCTCCAGCAGCGGCCCGCGCGGGCGCAGCGCCGACGTGGCGATGGACGGCCCAGCCGTCAGCGGCTCGCTGCGCGCACCGCGTGAACCAAGCAATGGGTGCGCCACCGGCGCCGCCTCCTGCGTGCTGCCGCGCACGGGATTGAGCGACAGCACGGCATCGCCAGCGTCGTGATCGAGAAGCACAGCCGCGCGCATGTGCTGTCACGCATACGCGCCGGCATTCTGGAGCAGACCACCGTCGATCTGCTGCGCAGCAACGGCCTGGGTGCGCGCATGGATACCGAGGGCCACGCGCACGACGGCATGCGCATCGTCTGGGGTGCGCTCAACAGCCATTACATCGATTGCCAGCAGCATGTCGGCAAACGCGTCATGGCCTATGGCCAGACGCAGATTCAGCAGGACCTGTTCGACGCTGCCGACCGCCGTGGTGCCGTGCTGCTGATGGAAGCCACCGACGTGCAGCCCGTGGACATCACCGGCGACAAGCCCTGGGTGCAGCTGCGCCATCGCGGCGACGCTGTGCGGATCGATTGCGACTGGATCGCCAACTGCGACGGCTTTCACGGCGTCGCGCGGCAGGCCATCCCCGAAGTACTGCGGCGTGAGTTCGAAAAGGCCTACCCATTCGGCTGGCCGGGCGTCCTGTCGCGCACCGCGCCGCTGGCCGATGTGACCTACATCAACCACCCGCGCGGCTTTGCGCTGGCTTCCATGCGCAGCAGTACGCTGAGCCGCTACTAGGTGCAGGTGCCGCTGGGCGACACGGTCGAGCGCTGGCCTGACGATCGCTTTTGGGGCGAGCTGACAGCGCGCTTTCCGCCCTAGATCGCAGGGCAAATCCAAATCGGGCCGTCGATCGAGAAGTCGCTTGCACCACTGCGCAGTTTCGTCGCCGAGCCCATGCATCACGGCCGGCTGTTTCTGTGCGGCGACGCAGCGTACATCGTGCCGCCTACCGTGGCCAAGGGGCTGAATCTGGCGGCGTCCGACCTGTTCTATCTGGGCCGCGCACTGGCCGCGCTGTATGCCAACGGTGACCGCACGCTGATCGACAGCTACAGCGCCACCGCGCTGCGTCGCGTGTGGAGCTCGGTGCGCACTTCGTGGTACCTGACCAAGCTGATGCACCGGTTTCCCGAGGCCACGGCCTTTGATTAGCGCGCCCAGGAAAGTGAGCTGGACTATTTCAAAGCTTCGCCCTATGCCCAGGCCGCGCTGGCCGAGCAGTACGTCGGCACGGCTTTCGAGACTGCCTGACGCCTGCCTTGCCTGGCGGGAATGACGGGAATGACAACTTACACGACGACTGAACTAATGCGCGAGCCCAGTGCGCGAGGCCGGCAGTGAAGGCATCGAGCTGGTGATGTGGTTGATTGCGAGAGACGCGATGGGTTACATAACGCCCCACATGGATTACCGCTTCCATCACGTGCTGCCGTTTAACACCGCCGTCGGTTACCTCATTCTGGAAACACCATGATCAGAGTTGCTTTGGCCGGTGTTGGCGCCTTCGGCATCAAACACCTGGATGCGATGCGCTTGATTGAAGGCGTGCAGGTCGTGAGCCTGGTTGGTCGTGAGCTGGTCAAGACACTGGTTGTGGCCGATCAATAGGGCATCGCCCACGTCACCACCCATCTCGCCGACAGCCTGGCCCGGCCCGAGGTCGACGCGGTGATTCTGTGCACGCCCACGCAACTGCACGCCGCTCAGGCCGTGGCCAGCCTCAACGCCGGCAAACACGTGCAGGTGGAGATACCGCTGGCCGACAGTCTGCCCGTCGCACGCAGCGTGGTGCAGCTGCAGCACAGCACCGGCCGGGTGGCGATGTGCGGCCACACCCGCCGCTTCAACGCTAGCCACCAGTGGCTGCACCAGCGCATCACCGCCGGTGCGTTCAGCCTGCAGCAGATGAACGTGCAGACCTACTTCTTCCGCCGCAGCAACATGAATGCGCTGGGCCAGCCGCGCAGCTGTACGGACCACCTGCTGTGGCACCACGCCCGCACACGGTGGACCTGTTTGCCTGGCAGTGCGGCAGCCCGGTCGTGACGGCCAATGCCGTGCCAGGGCCGAGTTAGCCGACGCTGGGCATTGCAATGGTCATGAACATTCAGCTCAAAGCAGCCAACGGCGCCATCTGCACGCTGTCCTTGAGCTTCAACAACGAGGGGCCGCTGGGCACCACCTTCCGCTACATCGGCGACAGCGGCACCTATGTGGCGCGTTATGACGACCTCACCACCGGCAAAGACGAGCAGATCGACGTCAGCGGCGTGGCGGTGTCGACCAACGGCACCGAGCTGCAGGACCGAGAGTTCTTCGCCGCCATCCGCGAAGGCCGCGAGCCCAACGCGGCGGTGGCGCAGGTGCTGCCTTGTTATGAAGTGCTGCATGCCTTGTCGCAGCAGTTGGCAGCGGAAGGCCCGTGACGAGAGCAGCCGTCAGCGGTAAGTCGGCGCTGCTTCTGAGAAGTCGCACGCGCCGGGGTGCGGCCCGCGTCAGAAAAAGTCTTCACCGCCCAGGCGCTGCTGCTGGCGCTGCTCCCGGCACACCTGCTTGAGCCAGCGTTTGGCCTGCGCTGTGTCGCCGCGCAGCACACGCTGCTCGAACTGCAGCTGCATCTGCTGGTACTGCAGGTGCTGCAGTTGCTCTTTGATCAGCAGGCTCAGGCGCTCCGGGTCCAGGCGCTTGTCGACGCGAAAGCCGTAACTGGCGCACAGCGCGTCCTGGCGGTCGTCGATCTCGTTGTCCAGCTCGCGCAGCTGCTCAGTCAGCACCTTGTTGACGTGTTTGAGCTGCACCGCCGCCATGCCCGCGGCCCGCGCCATGTCGACCTGCTCGATCTGCAGTTGCAGCGTCAGCAGGGCCAGCAAGTCGCCGGCCGCGTAGGCGCTGTTTGCCGTGGCCATGCGCTCGGTGCGTTGCTGCCGCTGCTCGGGTGTGGCGTCGGCGGCGGCGCGGTCCGGGTGCAGCGCGCTGGCCAGCTTGCGGTAGACCTCGCGCACGGTCTGGCTCACCTGCGCGGCTTCGGCTTCGGCTTTGCGCTCGGCACTGGTCTTGGTTTTTCGGGCGGCCTTGCGGTACTGCCGGGTGTTGCCATCGGTCGCCCCACCGTCGGCTGGGCCTCGGTCTGGCTTGCCGTGCTGCCCTGCGTCCCGCGCTGCTTGCGCTTGCGCCCGGTGTTGCGCGGCGCGCTCCAGCAACTCGTCCACCGAAGCGATGGGCTCGGTGCCGAAATCGAAGTCGCCCTCGCTTTCCATGAAAGCGCGCATGGTGTCGACGGCCTGCTGGCTCTGGGCGTCGAAGGCGGTGTCGGCATGGCGGTCGTGCAGTGCTTTCAGCTCGGCATCACCATCGTTTTCCAGCAGCAGCTGGCCGCTCAGCGCGACGATGCGCCCGCCCAGCAGGCTGCTGTCGGTCTTGGCCCAGCGGCCCCGCAGCAGCACCTGCTCCAGCTCGAAGGCCCACGCGCGCTGCGCCGTGTCCAGCGCCGCCTGCAGCGGCGCAATGCGCGTTTGGTGCGCTTGCGCAAACAGCGGCGTTTGCTGCTGCCAGCTCATGAGGCGCGCGCGGGCCTTGTCGATCTTGTCGAGCAGGGTCTTGAAGCGTTTCTGTTCAGGCGACGCAGGCACGGCAGTGGTGCCGGCCACGGCGATGTCCAGGGCAGTCTTGCGGTTCATAGGGGTGCCGTAAAAATGGGGTCTTGCCGACTCAGAACCTGTGAATGAATCGAGCGCGCCCGAGCGGGTGGCCCAAAGGGCGGTGCTCTAGGCGCAAAGCACAGCCGTAGCTTGCGCTACGGCGAGCATTTGCAACGACGAGCGGCGTCCTTTGGGACGCACGAGCGGGCGTGATTGATTCGTTCACAGGTTCTAAGCTGTGCGGATGTCCGGTGACTCGGGTGTCCGGCAGCGAATCACCCGCGATTTGAAGGAGTGCGATTGAACAACCCGACTCTGCATTCTGCTGCGCCGCGTCGCATCGGCCCTTTCAGGGTGCCACCGATCGGCCTGGGCTGCATGAACCTGAGCCACGCCTACGGCGCACCGCCACCGGCTGATACAGCCGAGCCGCTTCTGCTGCAGGCGCTGGACCTGGGCGTGACGCTGTTCGACACCGCGGCGCTGTACGGCTTCGGCGCCAACGAGTTGCTGGTCGGGCGTGTGCTCAAGCCCTATCGCCACAAGATCGTGCTGTGCTCCAAAGGCGGCATGGCCGGCCAGGCATTCGAGGGTGGCATGCGGCGGGTCATCGATGGCCGGCCGCAGGCCATTCGCCGCCACTGCGAAGACAGCCTGAAGCGGCTGCAGACCGACACCATCGATCTGTACTACCTGCACCGCTGGCACAAGGCCGTGCCCATCGAAGACAGCGTCGGTGCGGTGGCACGGCTGGTGGAAGCGGGCAAGGTGCGGGCCGTGGGCTTGAGCGAGGTGTCGGCCCCGACGTTGCTGAAGGCGCACGCGGTGCACCCGATTGCCGCGCTGCAGACCGAGTATTCGCTGTGGACGCGCAATGCCGAGATCGCCGTGCTGCAGGCCTGCCGCGACATCGGCGCGGCCTTCGTTGCGTTCAGCCCCCTGGGCCGCGGCTTCCTGTGCAACACACCGCCCGACCCGGCTGCCTTCGACGTCAAGGACATCCGCCGCAACATGCCGCGCTTTGCCGCGCCGCACTGGGCCGCCAACCTCAGGCTGCTGGATGGCGTGCGGGCGCTGGCGGCAGCATTGCCGTGCACCGTCGCCCAGCTGGCGCTGGCCTGGTTGCTGGCCCGCGGTGAGCACGTGGTCCCCATCCCGGGCACGACGCAAGCGGCGCATCTGCAGGACAACGCCGGCGCTGCGGCCATCACGCTGTCAGCGGCGCAGATTGGGCGGCTCGATGCGCTGGTCAACGCCGCCACCGTGTCGGGTGCGCGTTATGGCGATCAGGCCAGCGCCGAGGTCGATACCGAAGCCATCGCGGTGTCGTAGGGCTTCGGGGTTTTCCAGGTCGCCCCGGTTTCGTGTGTCCGGACATTGCAGGATGTTCGATCCGCCCCACGGCTGAATTTCCATCCAGGCTGCGGCGCGCCAGCGCCTACCATAGCGGCAACGCTTCAGCACGGACGCCGCATGAAACAAACGGGAATCCAGCGCGCCGAGAGCCACACGGTGATCAAGGTCCGCATCTGGATCTCGCACTTGGCCTGTCTGGGCGTCTTCTTCGTGCCGCTGACCACCGAGTTGCTGGTGGCTTGTATTGCCGGCTACATCTGGCGTGTGCTGGCGATGGAGCTAGCGGCGCACCGCTACTTCTCGCACCGCGCATTCCGCACCAGCCGGCCGGTGCAATGCGTGCTGGGTTTGATGGTCGCGGCCAGCGGCCACCGCGGGCCGATCTGGTGGGCCATGCACCACCGCCAGCACCACCGCCATTCAGACGGGCCGCTAGACGTGCATTCGCCCGTCACGCACTCTTTCTGGCACGCCCACATGGGCTGGCTGACGTTGGCTGAGACGGCGGACACCGACCTTGACGCGGTCAAGGACCTGTCGCGTGTGCCCGAGCTGGTGTGGATCAACCGCTGGCACATGCTCTTCCCGCTGGCGGTGCTGGTCATCACGGTGCTGCTGGGCGCCTACACGCCGCTGTTCGGCAGCACCGGCATGGGCTGGGCTGCAGCAATCTGGGCCTTCTTTGTGCCGACGGTGCTGGGCCTGCATGCGGCCTTTGCCGTCAACACGCTGGTGCACGGCCGGCGCGTGGGCTTCTTCAACCGCCGACCGTTCGACACCGGCGACACCACCACAAACAGCTGGCTTCTGGCGATCCCGACGCTGGGTGCCTCCTGGCATAACAACCACCACCGCGTGATGAACGCGGCGCGCGCCGGCTTCTATTGGTGGCAGCTGGACCTGACCTACCTGACCCTGCGCGCGCTGCAGGCCATGCGCCTGGTCTGGGGCCTGCAAGTGGTGCCGGCCGCGGTGCTGGCCGAGGGGCGTGAAGGGCGACAGCGGCAGCAGCAGCGGGGTACTGCGCCGACGGTGGGCGTGGCAACGGCCGTGGCTGCCGCCACGCCCGGCCGCGCGCCGTCAGCCGTGGTGCAGATGCAGCAACCGCCCACGCCCGATCAGCGGCGCGATCTGGCTGCCTGACATGTAGCGGGCGCGGGGGCGGCGCGCCTGAAGTTCAGCGCGCCGCCGCTGCACGTTGAGGTGCAGCGCACCAAGCCGCGTTCCAGCCGCCGTGCCACTCAAGCGATCGAGAACTCGTCGAACTTGAGTACCGCGCTGCCCGGTACGCGGGTGTCGAACACGTAGCTGGCGACGGTGCCGGTGCCGGTGTCCAGGATCGAGAAGCTGGTCAGGTTGTTGCTGGCCACGAAGGGCAGGTCCTGCTCGGCCCAGGCCGTGCTGCGGCGGTCCAGCGTGCGCATCGGGTTGGCGATCGACGGCTGCACCATCGTGCGGCCGTGCGGCTCGCTGTAGGTGGGGTAGTCGGCCGCCGTCCAGCTCAAGGCGGTGCGGGCCTGGCCACCGGCGTTGGCCGCCACCGGCGCGGTGGTCTGCGCAGCCCAGCGTGCATCACCGGGCTGCGTGCCGCGCGGGCCCTGGCTGGCCGACACACCGTCCTGCGGCGTGGCAAAGAACATCGCGCCGAAAGAATTGCCCACGTTGGCCGTTTCCAGATAGTTCAGGCTGCCTGCACGCGCACGGTTCCACAGGTGCGAATGGCCGGTGTGCACGAGCTGCACGCCTGCAGCCTGCAGCAGCGGCTCGATGTGGTTGCGCCAGATGTCGCCGGCCAACGGGTACTCGTAGCGCACAAAGCGCACGCGCTGCGCATCGAGCGCTTGCTGGATGGCCGGCCAGCGCTGCGGAAATTCGGCTGCGGCAAAAGGCCCGATCAAGCTGCCGTCGGTCAGCTCGACGGTGGCGCGGATTTCGGCCTGCACCGGCACCGCGTTGTCGCCCAGGCCGGCCATCGTCTGGTGCGACAGCACGATGCGGTGCTTGGCCGTGCGGCAGGCCTCGCTTTGCAGCGTTTGCTGCAGCCACGCGAACTGTTGTGAGCCTGGGCCGAAGGGCCTGAACGTGATGTCGCCGAAGCCCCATTCGTCGGCGTTTTGCGTCACGCGGCCGTCGGCATTGATGAAGCGCTCGGTGAACTTGCCGCGCTCGGTGGGCCCCCAGCCGCGCCAGACGCGGTTGGCGTCCAACGAGATGATGAACACATCGCCGAAGCGCTGCGCGTAGTAGCAGCTGCCTTCAGCACCTTCGGGCAGCGACCACATCTCGCGGTAGGTCGTCCACTCGTAGGCGTTGTCGGCTATCCAGCGTGCGCGCAACGCCGGGTCGTTGCCCGGGTTGACGCTGGCCTTCAGCCGCTCGTAGCGCTGCTCTGCGTACCAGCGCGGCTGCGGGTCGTTGTCCATGTTGTTGATCGACACCGCCAGCGGGTTGCCGGCGTTGTTGGTCTGCGCATTCAAGCGCCAGCGGCCCGGGTATTCGTGGTTGCCCAAACAGCCGTACAGCGGCGCGTGCTGCAGCACCTCACCGCCGCGATACGGCGAGCCCGGGTTCCAGCGCTGCATGGTGCCCTGCAGCGACTGGAAGAATGCCGGGTTGCCCTGAAAGTTGGCGTTGCCGCCGCCGCCGACGCGGTCGAACCACTCGCTGGCGCGGTTGGGCTGGCTCACGAAATCCCCCGGGAACAGCACCGCATCCAGCGGCCCGCCCACCGTCTCGACCACCTTCTGGAAGTTGGCTGCGGCCATCGCGTTGTTCTGCTGATCCGAGCTGAGCAGGATGCGCAGCCGCTGGCCTGCGGCCGGCAGCGGCTGCAGCGTGTACTGGCCCGAGCGCACGGCCTGGCCGCCGAACTCACTGATGGCCACGTAAGGCACACGCTGGCCCGCCACCAGGCCGGTGACACGCGCTTCGTGGCGGACCACGGCGCGCGGCTGCGGCGCAGTCAGCGTGGAGGTGATGCGCTGAAAGACCTGCGAGCCGCTGTCCTCCAGCATGCGGCTCATCGGCCGCGACGTGGCGATGAATTCACGCCCCAGGTCGCTGCCCACGCGCACGCTGTGGCGCCCGCCTTCGACCTCACTGAACCACACCACGCTGACCTCGGTTGCACCCGGGTTCTGCAGCATCGGCTCGCTCAGCAGGGCGCGCTGGCTCGCAAATGTCGCGGAAGGCAACGGCGCGGGTCCCTGATCGGCGGCCGGGGTGTCGTCCCCGCCGCCGCAGGCGCTGAGTGCCGTGCCGGCCGCTGCTGCAAGCGGCGCAGCGCCACTGAACTTGAGGAAGCTGCGGCGTGAGGGTGTGGCCTCGCGGTGGGTATCAGGGGCCGGCGCCGGACTGGCCGGCGGATGGTTGTAGCTCATGGTGCTTGCGACGTCGGTGGTGGGATCCCGACCTTTGCGCGGCGTGATGACGCTGGTGTGAACCGCCTTGCCGGGCCTGTGGGTGAATATGTCGGCGCTGTACGCCCGTTCATTAAATCTTCATGCGCAACAACGACAGTCGCCGGCGTAGCCACGACACGAAGCCGACATGAACCTCGCCCCCATTACACGCCGCCTGCTGACTGCTGCCTTGCTGGCCACCACACTCTCGGCCGGCGCAGCCCACGCGCAACTGACCGTCTACATCGTGCGCCACGGCCAGACCGACTGGAACAAGGAGGGCCGCATCCAGGGCGGCACCGACAACCCACTCAACAGCACCGGCCGTGAGCAGGCCGCTGCGATGGGCCGGCTGCTGGCCGACGTAAAGATCGACGCCGTCTACACCAGCTCGCACCAGCGTGCGCGCCAGACCGCGGCGGTGTTGGAAGGCCGCGCGCCGGTGATCGCAATGGACGAACTGCGTGAGCGCTTCTTCGGCAAGTTCGAAGGTGCCAACGACAAAGACCCGGCGGTTGTGGCCGATTGGAATCAGCGCCGCTTCACCTGGGCCGACGCCATGGAAGGCGGCGAGTCGTTGGAAAACCAGGCCCGCCGCGCCGGCGCCGCGCTACAGACCCTCCGCGAGCGCCACAAGGAAGGCGGCACGGTGGTCGTGGTCGGCCACGGCGGCATCAACCCGCTGCTCGTTTCGCTGCTGCTCGGCCTGCCGCCGCAGGAAGGCGCCAGCGCGATCAACCAGGGCAACGACGAGGTCTACCGCATCGAGCTGGCCAGGTCCGGCACGGCATCGATCTGGAAGCTGATTCCGCGCAGCAAGCTCGGTGAGTTGTGATGCAGTTGCGTAGACGTTGAAGCGCCCGCAGACGGTACAGCGTCGCGCCTCCAAGACAGAGGCCAGATGCCCGCCACGCGCACCGATCGCCGCTATGTCCTGACTACGCTGGGCAGCGCCGCACTCGATGTAAACCGCGACTTCATCCCGGCGACGCCGCTGGCCCGGGTGCCCAACCTCTTTGTCATGCACCCGGACTTGCCGGTACGCAACTTCGCCGAGTTCATCGCCTACGCGGAGAAAAATCCGGGTTAGACCAACTACGGCAGCGCCGGCAATGCCAGCGCCGGCCACTTGGCAATGGAGCACCCGAAGATGGTCACCGGCACCTTCATGGTCCACATGCCGTACTGTGGCACCGGGTCGATGCTGACCGACCTGCTGGCCGGCCGCACGCAAGCCACCAACGTCGGCCTGCCGGCGCTGTTGCCACATGTGCGCGCCGCCAAGCTGCGCGCAATCGCCGTCGGCACCGCGCAGCGCCCGCCGGCTTTGCCGGACGTGCCTACGTTGGCCGAGATGGGCTTGAAGGACATCGAGACCTCGCAGTGGTACGGCACCTGGCCCCCGCTGGCAGGCCGCGCGAGATCGTCAGACGGCTGCAGGATGAATCGCTCAAGGCGCTGAAAGGCAACAGCGTCACCGGCACTTCGCCAGCTACAGCGGGGTCGGCAGCGGCGGCCCGTCTGAGGAATTTGCGGCCTACATCGGCCAGCAGCAGAAAGTGTGGAAAGACATCGTGCTGCGGGCCGGCATCAAACCTGACCGAGCGTGGACGTGCGACGCCGGTGCGCAATCTCGCGCGCGAGGGCTGAGCGTCGACGCGCGACGCCGACAAGCAGTCGCTCCCTACGCGATGTGCTCAAAGGCTTTTGACCAACATCGTCTTCAGCGAGTCGCCAAACAGCCGGTCGATCTGCGCCACCTTCAGCGCCTGGGTGGTCAGGAAGGTGGACGGCAGCACCCGCAGGCCCTGCTTGGAGGTCAGCGCGAACTTGCCGCTGTAGCGCACGCCCTTCCTGACCAGCTCCAGCGTGGCCTGCACGTTGAGCTGGCCGTTGCTGACAACATCCACCCCGCCCAGCCCGGGCTTGACGTTGAAGCTCATCTCCTGGCCGGCGCTGACCGTCAGACCGTCCAGCCGCAACCGCACATGGTCGCGGCCGACGCCGATACGGCTGTGCACAAGCAGGCTCATGACCTTGTCACGGCTGGACATCAGCCTCACTGTGTTCGTGTGTGTGCCCAGATCGCGTACCTTCAACGTGTGCAGGTCGCCGGCAACCGACTCGCCGCTGATCATCACCTCCGTCAGCCCCTGCTTGAAGGCGTAGCGCAATTCACCGCGGCGCAGGCCGCGCAGGGTGTGGATGAAGTTGCTGGATGACTGGACCACGGGCCCCAGGGCGGACAGCGCCGCCACCGAAACACGGCTGTTGCTGTCGTTAGACAGCATCGCAGCAGACAGCACGCTGTCGCTCAGCGTTGCACCAGCCGCCTGCGCCGGTGCAGCTCGCAGCAGGTGGATCATCAGCCGCCCTTCGTTGGCGGCGACGAAGGCCGTGTTGGCCTCCACCGCGCGGCGTATGCGTGCCGGTGCCCACTGGCACAGGTATTCGCGCAGCGTCAGGCGCGTCCAGTCGGTGCCGCTGCGGCGGTCCGGCGGCGTGTGGCGCGATACGCGCCGGGGTTGTGAGCGCAGGTACAGCTCGGCCGGCACGACGCCGTGCGGGCGGCGTGGTTTGTCGACGACCGCGGTCACGGGCTTGTCGCCTGTGCGTTCGACCGCACAGCGATCGGTGTGGGCGTCGAAGCCCTTCACGGACACGAACTTGTTGGCCACCGATTGCCCGGCCTTCAGCCTCGCTACGGCATCGGCGCCAAAGGCGTCCAGGTCGACGCCGTTCTCGTCGGTCAGGCTCAGGGTCTCGCCGTCGGAGCCGACGATCAGCATGGCGCCGTTGAGCAGCAGCATCAGTGCTTCGAAGATGGGCGTGCGGGGCTGTTCGCAGAGCACCGAATACGGCATGTAGTGCAGCCGCCCACCCGACCACGCACCGCCTGCATAGCTGCTGCTGCCGGCGTAGCTGAAGGTCTTGGCGTCCGGGTCCACCAGCACAGCGCGCAACGCGGGGCTTTGCGGCGCCGGGTAGTTGGGGTCGTGCACCCACAGCTTCCAGGGCTTGCTGCTGTCGTCCCAGGCCACCGGCAGGATGCAGTGCGGCGCGCCGCTGAAGTCGTAGTTCTGTGCAATGCACAGCACCGGGTCCATGCCGTGGGCATGAGCGTCGCGCGTGGCGTGGAAGACATCCACCGGGTCGTGTGTGTTGCCCGACAGAAATTGCCCCACAAACCACCAGATGGCCGGCGCGCCGACCTGGTACTGGTGCTTGATGTTGAACTCAGCACGCAGCGCCTCCCACTGGTTGTTGGCGTCGGAAAAACGGTCCAGCGGCAGGCGCAGGATGCTGCGGTGCTTGTAGCTGTCGATGGCCTCCAGCGACATGCCGAAGCAATTGCCGCTCTTGGCCAGGCCCTTGACCGCCGCTTCGTAGAACAGCGCGGCCAGCCAGTCGGTCGGATCCCACCACTCGGTGTCGCTGTCCACGTCGGTAAAGGCGGCGGCGTACTGCAGCCAGCTGAGCTCGTCGGTTTTGCGGTTTCTTACGCCCCACCAGCGCTGGTCATCGGTCAGCAGCGCCTCGTTAACACGTGGTGACACCGACCAGGTAATGCTGTTGATGTTGTCAAAACCGCCGCTGTCGAAGAGGCCGCCACGGTTGCCGCGCAGCCCCCAGGCGTTGGCCATGTCCAGCTCATGGGCGTAATAGCCCAGGTGGTCGTCGTCCTCCGGCCAGTCGCTGTCCCAGATGTCCAGGGTTAGCTTGATGACGCAGTCCACCCGGTTGGGCACGATGCCGGCCGGGCCCAGGTTCAGCGTGCGGTGGATGCCGTAGACGTTGTGGCCGTTGGAATCGCCGCTGCCGGGCACACGTTCGGCATGGATCACATGGCCGTTGTCTTCGACACCCAGGTGCAGGTAGACGTCGTTCTGCCCGCGGCCCCAGCCCTCGGATTCCTTGCTGTCGATGCGGCCGATGTTGATGTCGAATGCCTGGCAGACATAGGTTTCGCCCATGCTGCCAAACCAGACAATGCTGCCGTGCTGGAAGGTGTTGAAGCGCGCGCCGCCAGCGCCGGGCACGTCGCCTTCGTCGCTGGTGGGAAGGCCCAGCTTGCCCGAAGGCCCGCCCAAGCCGCGGTAGGTGGCGCGGATATCGCCATGCACTTCGAAGGCGCCGGTGCCGGCGCTCCAATAGCAGGTGACGCCCTCGAACTCACTCGTACGGCCAATGACCTGGGCGCCGTCGAGCAAATTGCTTTCATTGCCGACCGGGTAGCCCCAGGCCGAAACCTCGCCCACCGAGAGGAAGCGGGTCAGGATGGCACCGTGCACTTGGAAGGCCCGCGGCTGGCCCGTGCGGTGGTACATGTTCCCGCCCTGGAAGCGCTGGCGCAGGCCGCCGGGAATGCTCTCGGCCGCCGCCAGCGGCAAACCCAAGGCTGCCGACTCGCCCATGCTTTCGTAGTCCACCCACAGCTGGGCTGTCACGGCCCGCGCGCCGGTGGCGGGCGACCAGTACAGGCCACCTCGGCTGAACAGGTTTTTGCGGCCGCCGCGGCGCGCGGTGTCCATCTCGTCGCTGATCGGGTGGCCCAGCTCGGCGCGGTTGGGCTGGGTCCAATAGGCCTCGCGGATCAGGCCGTGCAGCTCGAACGCGTGACCCACTGCGTCGGCGTACATCAACGTGCCGGCCGCGAAGGCCTGTACCCAGGCGCCGCTGGGCAAGTCGTACTGGTACACGGCCGTGGGTGGGCCGAAGTTCAGGTGCGGCCGCAGGTCTTCTTCCTTGTAGCTGAGGAACCATTGCGGGTGCGAGCGCCGCTCATCCACCTGCGCTTCCAGCTCGATCGGGATGTCCGCATGCAGTTGCAGCGCAGCCATGCTGCCCACAAAGTGCTCGTCGATGCCGTTGATGGCCACGCCCGCGCGCAGCAGGTCGCCGCTGCCGGCCGCCAGCGTGCCTGCAGGGTAGGCGCGCACCGAGCGGATCACGCCGTTGACGTACAGGCCCAGCGTGTCGGTGTCGTAGACTAGGTCTGCCGCGTACCAGGTGCCCAGCTTGAGGTCCATCAGCCACTGCGTGGACACCTGGCCCGCGTTGGGTGTGGTCAGCGTCAGGCCGGCTACCAGGTGGAAGTCACTGCTGCCGCCGCCCGGCTCGATGGCCAGGCGCAGCGGCAAGGCGGCCGAACACACCAGCGTCTGCCGGGCCACGGGTTTGACATCCACCTTGAAGACCGTGCGGACCGCGAACTTCACGCCGTTGAGCGCGGCCACCGGCAACTGCGCTGTCAGCGACGCGCCCGCGCCAAAATCCAGCGATCTTGCATAACTTCCAAGTGTGGTGGTCCCTGGCCCGGCCATCACCGTGCACCCCGTCACCGTGGCCGCCACCGTCGCATCGGGGTTGGCGGGCGTGGTGGAGTCGAGCGTGTAGTCGACGATCAACTGGCTCATGGCGGGCTCATGCAAGCTTGGAAAGAGCAGCTGACCATACGGGCATGGGCGCGCCGGCCCTATCCCGCAAAGTAATAGAAAACGGGGTACGTCTACCCCCTGTTTGATTTCTCGCGCGAAGGTTGCTGCGGCCGAAGCCGGGCGGCCAAACTCAGTCTCGCGGCGGCCCTTCCAACGCCTGCAAGTCAGCCAGGACCTTGGCGCGCCCCGCCGAGCGTTTGTTTGCTTTGAAGTCGTCAAGGCCGATCATGTGCAAGGCCAAACCATCGACGTCGATGGTCTGACGTCGCGACCAACAGGCATCGAACTCGACACCATCGATACTCGACAACAGACCGATACGGCTGGGCGGACGCCCGAGTTGCACGACTGTGTCCGAGTTGAAATCATGCGCCCGCAGGCCCAACGATGCAAAGCCGAAGTCGTCGAATAACTTCAGCAACCGCGCGACGTTGGGCGGCGCCACGGACACCCAGAAGTCGATGTAACCCGTGTAGCGCGGGTGGCCGTAAGCCGCAAGCGCGTAGCCGCCGACCAGCAGGTATTCAGCGCCGTTCGCGTTGAGTAACTCGGCAAACTCTCTGAAGTCGTGGTTCAGCATCGGGCGGGTGCTCCGCAGCAAACGCCTGCTGCCACAGCGCTTCAACGGCAGCAAAGCGCTCGCTCAGAGGGCGCGAAAGCCGGTAGGCCAGGTCTGCGGCAGCCTGACTGCGCAGCGGGACGCGGGTAACGTTGCGGTCCATCGCCACATTGCGCTGCTACAACCCTGCGCCCAAGCGGCCACGCAAGGCTTTGTTGCGCCCGACTGCCCCGACAATCCACCATGCGCACACCACCCCGCCTGCAGCCCCTGGTCGACGAAGGCCTGATCGACAGCGTCGTGCGGCAACTAATGAGCGGCAAGGAAGCCGAGGTCTATGTCGTGCGCTGTGGAGACGAAACCCGCGCGGCCAAGGTCTACAAGGCGGCCAACGACCGCAGCTTTCGGCAGGCGGTGGACTACACCGAAAACCGCAAGGTCAAAAACAGCCGCGCCGCGCGGGCGCTGGCCAAGGGCACGCGCTACGGGCGCCAGGTGCAAGAGGCGGCATGGCAAAGCGCCGAGGTCGATGCGCTGATGCGTTTGGCGGCCGCTGGCGTGCGGGTGCCGCGCCCGCACAGCTTCCTGGACGGCGTGTTGCTGATGGACCTGGTGACCGGTGCCGACGGCGACGCCGCGCCGCGCCTGAACGACTGTGTCTTGACCGCCGATGAAGCGCTGGCGCACCACGCCACGCTGATCGGCGAGGTGGTGCGCATGCTGTGCGCCGGCGTGATTCATGGCGACTTGTCGGAGTTCAACGTGCTGTTGGCCGCCGACGGCCCGGTGATCATCGATTTGCCGCAGGCCGTGGATGCTGCCGGCAACAACCACGCGTCGCGCATGCTGCTGCGCGACGTGGACAACCTGCGTGATTTCTTCGGCCGCTTTGCCGCACCGCTGCTGGCCACCCGCTACGGCCCGGAAATGTGGGCCCTGTACGAGCGCGGCCTGTTGCGCACCGACAGCGTGTTGAGCGGCCGCTTCGACGCGCCTACCAAGGCGGTGGACTTGCACGGCGTGGTGCGCGAGATCGACGACGCGCGCGCCGAGGAAGCCGCGCGCCGGCTGCGCATGCACAACCCCGGCCCTTGAAAATCGGGGCCGCAGCCCCATCGTCGTAGGCCCGGTGCAGCCGCACGATCGCACAGCGGCCCGCACTGTCAGCGCCGCGTTTCGCCAACCGCCACGTCAACCGTCACGTCATTCGCCAACACGATCATGGACAAACAAACGCTGTCATTTCAGGCCGAGGTCAAGCAGATCCTGCACCTCGTCACGCACTCGCTGTACTCCAACAAAGAGATCTTCTTGCGCGAGCTGATCAGCAACGCGTCGGACGCCTGCGACAAGCTGCGCTTCGAAGCGCTGGACGACAACGCACTGTTCGAGGACGCGCCCAATTTGGACGTGCGCGTTTGGTACGACGAGGCGGCCAAGACGATCACGATCCGCGACAACGGCATCGGCATGAGCGCCGATGAAGCGGTGGCGCACCTGGGCACCATCGCCAAGAGCGGTACGCGCGAGTTCATGGCCAAGCTCGAAGGCGAGCAGAAAAAAGACGCCAACCTGATCGGGCAGTTCGGCGTCGGCTTCTACAGCGGCTTCATCGTGGCTGACCGCTTGACCGTGGAAACGCGCCGCGCCGGCGCGCCGGCTGCTGAGGGGGTGCGCGGGAGCAGTGAGGGGAGCGGGGGCTTCGAGGTCGAGACGCTCGAGCGCAAACAACCCCGCCCCCACGCGGTCGCTTATAAAAAAAAGAAGCAGCCGCCGAATGTTTTATTTTTTT
>JAJAZC010000030.1 GCA_026785885.1 Rubrivivax sp. | reverse complement strand
CCTGCAGAAGTCGCTGTTCGCGGCGCTGGACCTGCCCCAACCTAGCCCCACCGACCTCGCAAAACCTCATTTGTAGTCTGCGATTTTGATGCCGGTTCTATATGGATCAGGCACTTGCGTGTCGTAAGTGTCGAACTCGAGTGGCCCGGTCGTGGGCCTTCAGGCGCATGCGCATGACCCGGTACAGGATCAGCGCCATGAAGCACACCAGCGCGTGGGCACGGATGCGCTTGGGCAGCCGGTGGTACACCGGGCCGATCTCGATGTCGGACTTCAGCACCCGGAAGCCCCGCTCGATGTCGGCCAGGCTCTTGTAGCGCTGCACCACCTCGGCCGCCGGCGCGTCGGTGTTCGTCACCAGCAGCAGCTTGCCGTCGAGCGACTCGAGATAGCGCTGCTTGTCCTCGTCGACCGTGAAGCTGAAGGCCTCGGCCTGCAGGTCGACCTTGATCAGGTGGGCGAGGTTCGCGTCTTTGACCGCGTGATGGAAGCGCGCCTTGGCGCCCGAGTCCGACAGCGGCCGCCCACGGCGGCGTGCGCCAGCGTCCTGCGCATCGAGCTTGCCGCCCCACTGCTCTCCCAGGGCCAGCAGCTCGTGGATCATCTTGTTGCGCGCCTGGGTGCGCCGCTGGGCGACTTCGGGGTCGTGGGCGATGACCAGCCGGCGACGGGTGAGCGTCGATGGGAGCGCCGACTCGGGTGACGGCTTGGTGGATGGCTGCCAGGTGGTCTCGGCCACCCACGGCTTGTCGGCAGGCTGGGTGCTGGCCGACACGCGCAGGGCCTCGGCGAAGTCCCCGTAACGCGCTGCCGGCACCGCCAGCACGTACTCCAGGCTCACCGCGCGGCCTTCAGCGGCCAGCTTGGCCTGCAGCTTGGCCAACTCGCCAAGGTTGTTGACGCTGAGCAACCCGCGGTCGGCCACCAGCACCACGCGCTTGAGCGGGTAGCGCGCCAGCAGCGACTTGATCATCGGCAGCAGCGTCTTGGCCTCGGCGATGTTGCCTGGGTGCACCTCGTGGGCGATCGGCAGGCCTTCGGCGGTCTGCACCAGCGACAGCATGAATTGCCTAGCCCCCAGGCCCGACTTGGCTCTACCGTAGGCGCGCACGTCGTCGGCCACCACGGCCTGGCCGGCGACTTCGACGGTGGTGAGGTCGTAGAACACCACCGACAGGTCCTCGTCGATCAGCGGGCGCATCAGCGTGGCCAGGCGGGTGCCGAGCGCGTCGCTGTGGTCGTCGATCACGTCCATGGCGCGCAGCAGGTGCTGGTGTTGCGGCGGCCCATCGGAGAAGCCGAAGTCCAGCGGCAGCGCCACCGTCTCCAGCCAGCGCAGCACGCCGAGCTTGCTGCCGGGGTCGCACAGGCGCCGCAGCAGTGCACATGGCTGAAGCGACGTCAGGCGATCGAGCCAGCCATCGGGCACACCAAGAGTGACAACCGCCAGGACCGCTGCTGGCTCGGCGACAGCAGTGGCGCCGCGCTGCATGCGGTGCTGTGTGCGGCGGGGTTCAACACCGAACTGCGCACACCATCACACCGCGCTGCCGCCTCCCGCCCACAGTGCGCCCAGCGGCACGGCCCACAGGTTGGTGTCGAAGGGTATGAGCTGCTCGCCGGTGTAGAGCACGACGCCTCTGGCGAAACCCTCTTCAGCTGCGTTGGCAAGCTCCCGCAGCCCACGAAAGTCGCTTTGGGTGAGGCTGGCGCTGGCCTTGACTTCGATGCCCACGACGCGCTGGTCTGGCGTTTCGAGGACGAGGTCGACCTCTTGCCCGGCTGCGGTACGAAAGTGCCAGGCCGTGGCGGCCGTGTCCGCCCAGCGAAGGTGGCGGCGGATTTCCTGCACGACAAAGGTTTCCAGCAGGGGCCCGAGTTGTGGCGACAGGGCCAGCGCCGCGGGGTCGGTTTGCCCCCGCAGATGCGCGATGAGCCCGGCATCGATGAGGTGCAGTTTTGGCGCCTTGACCAACCGCTTGCCGAAGTTGGCCGACCATGCAGGAAGCGGCTGCACGATGAACAGCGCTTCGAGCAGAGAAAGGTAGCGTCGCAGCGTGGAATGCGCGATGCCCGTCGAGCGCGACACTTCGGCCATGTTGAGCAGCGAACCGGCCCGCGCCGCCAGCAGCGCCAGCAGGCGCGGCATGTCGTGCAGCCCTTCGATGTTGGCGTAGTCGCGCACGTCGCGTTGCAGCAGGCTGGCAAGGTAGGCCCGCAGCCAAGCGTCGCGCCGCTGCGGCTCGGCGCGGCCCAGCGCTTCTGGGAACCCGCTCGACAACAGGCGCCGCACCAGATCGGCCCGGTCGGTTGGCACGGTGCGCCGCACCCAGGGCGCGCTGCCAAACAAGGCATCAACAAAGTTGTGCGGCGAGCTTTCAACTTCGCATTGCGACAAGGGCTCCAGCGTCAGCACCTCCATGCGCCCAGCCAGGGACTCAGCCGCGTTTGGCAGCATGAACACGTTGGCCGATCCGGTGAGCAGGAAACGGCCCGGTACAGGATGGCGGTCGACCTCGCGCTTGATGGCAGGCAGCAGCGCGGGCGCAGACTGCACCTCGTCGATAACCGTGAACCCTGCCCCGCCGCTGACAAGCGCCGAAGGGTCGGTTCGGGCGAGCTCAGCAATGGCAGGGTCGTCCAGCGTCATGTACTGACCAGCACGTTGCTGGGCGAGTTGCTGCGCCAGCGTGCTCTTGCCTACTTGCCGAGCGCCATTCAGCAACACGACGCGCGTGTCGGCGAGTGCGGCGGTGACCTTGCGAACGATATTGCGTTGATACATGGCTGCATTTTCGCCACGTGATGGCGAAATTGCAAACAAACGGATGCGGGCTTGGCCGGTGCCTTTGTTGAACAGGTCAACTCGCAACCGCGTACTCCGCCACCACCGTACGCAGCCGCGCGCGCACGGCCGCGTCGTCCTGTGATTGGCCGGCGCCAGGGGCCGCCGCCAGCCAGGCCAGCAATGCATCCACCCGCCCTGCGCTGTCCACGCTGGTTGCCAGCCGCGCTATCCGCAGCCGCGGCACGGCGGTCGGCAAGGTGTCGTCACCATCTGCCAGCAGTTCCTCAAACAACTTCTCGCCCGGCCGCAGGCCCGAGAACACGATGGGGATTTCTTGCAGCGTGTGCCCGGCCAGCCGGATGAGGTCACGCGCGAGGTCGACGATCTTCACCGGCTCGCCCATGTCCAGCACCAGCACCTGCCCGCTGTCGCCAATGGCCGCAGCCTGCAGCACCAGGCGGGCTGCTTCGGGAATGGTCATGAAGTAGCGAATGATGTCCGGGTGCGTGACGGTCACCGGGCCGCCTTTGGCGATCTGCTCTTTGAACTTTGGGATCACGCTGCCGCTGCTGCCGAGCACGTTGCCAAAGCGTACGGCCATGAATTGGGTGGCGGCGTGTTGGGCCGCCAGCGAAGACACCACGATCTCGGCTGCGCGTTTGGTCGCACCCATGACACTGGTCGGGTTGACGGCCTTGTCGGTGCTGATGAGCACGAAGCGCTCGACCGCTGTCTCAGCCGCGGCCAGCGCTGCGTGGTAGGTCCCCAGCGTGTTGTTGCGCAGCGCGGCCCAGGCGTTGTGCTCTTCCATTAACGGCACGTGTTTGTAGGCCGCAGCGTGGAAGACCACGCTGGGCCGCCAGCGGCCGAAGATGGCGCGCATCTGCGCCAGGTCTTTGACGTCGCAGACCAGGCGCACGAGCTCGATGCCAGGCCAGGTGTCTGTCAGCTCCTGATCGATGGTGTAGAGGTTGAATTCGCTCAGCTCGACCAGCACCAGCCGCGCTGGCGAATAACGTGCCACCTGCCTGCACAGCTCACCGCCGATGCTGCCGCCCGCGCCGGTGATCATCACCGTCTTGCCGGCCAGGATCACGCCAATGCCGGCTTCGTCCAGCACCACCGGCTCGCGGCCCAGCAGGTCTTCGGGCTCGATGTCTCGCAGCCGCTCGATGCGGCTTTTGCCGGTGCGCAGTTCGTCCACCGTCGGTACGGTCAGCACGGGCAGCCCGGTGCTGCCGGCCAGCTCCAGCGCGCGGCGGCGCTGCGCAGCGCTGGCGCCCGGCAATGCGATGACGATGTGCGTTGCGGCGCCGCGCACGGCTTTTTCCTGAATCGCAGCCAGCGGCCCCAGCACCGGCACACCGCCGATGCGCGCGCGTTGTTTGGCCGGGTCGTCGTCCAGCAGACCCAGCACGACCCAGCCTTGTTCGTGAATGCCGGCAAGCAGCAGCCGCGCGGCGGCGCCTGCACCCAGCACGATGGCACGGCGGATTTCGCGCTCGCTGCCGGTGATGCGGCTGCGCGCGTGTTCGTACACCATGCGGTAGGCGATGCGCACCACGCACACCCCCATCAGCGCCACAACAGGGTGCAGCGCCAGCACCGCGCGCGGCACCTTGCTCAGGCCCAGCAGCGCAATCGTGATGCCGGCCACGCTGCCGGCCAGCAGGCAGGCCAGCGTCAGCCGCTTGACCTCACCGAAGCCGCTGAAACGCCACATGCTCTGCGGCACCTTCAGCAGCATGAAGGCGGCCAGGTACGCCACCACCACGCCCAGCAGCACCCAGCCGTCGTAAGCCGGCCGTGCGCTGATCCAGCGCTCGAAGCCCAGGCGGAACAGGTAGGTGATGTTCCAGCAGGCCGCAATGACCAGCGCGTCGACCGCCAGCGACAGCGGCTCGCGGTAAGGCCGCAGGTGCGCCAGCGCGCGGTCCAGGCGATGCCAGGGGCTCAGCGGTTTGGAATGTGGCGGTGGTGCCGGCGGTTGCGGTTGCGGTTGCGGTTGCGGTTGCGGCGACGGCCGGATCGGCCTCGACCCGGGGCGGGAGCAGGCCTCCGAGGTCCGGGACAGCCGGCGTCGTGACCGGCGTGGTCGCGCTCGTGAAGATGTCTGCGGCGGGGGGGCCGGCGG
>JAJAZC010000029.1 GCA_026785885.1 Rubrivivax sp. | reverse complement strand
CCGATGCCGGAGTTCGATCCGGACGTGCCGTTCTGACCAGCGAGCGACGACGAAAACGACAACACCGTCGTCGCTTAATTCAGCAGAGCCCCATCCGGGGCTCTGCCCGCTTCAGAGCCTTCATCCGCCACCGCCGACCGACGCCGCCCAAAACGCTGCCTCGCCGGCATCTAAAGGCGGATTTACATCGTCGCTAACAGCAGGCGCGCCAGCGTCGTCTTGCCGACCTGGCGCGGGCCGACCGGGCTGCAGCGGGGTTGCGTTGCAGGGCGCGGGCAATGCGGCCTTGCAGAAGTTGGCGCTCGAACATGAACGCTACGTACTTTGAAATTCCTGGCCGTCATGCGGGAATTTCAAGGACTTCAAACGGAAGCGATGCTGCCTGATGGCGCCACCACCTCCCGTCGGCGCGGCGGTTCGGCCGCGGACGCCTGCGGCGTCGGCTTCATGTGGAGAAGTCAGCCAACGGGCTTTAGCAAACGCAGCCTCAACTTCGAGAACGACCGAAACCCGCGGTCGAAGGTGACCATCTCGCAGTCGTGCGACTGCGCCAGCGCGGCCAGCCAGGCGTCGGTCCACAGATCGGGTGACGGCTCGCGACGGGCCACGTTGCCGTACCAGAGCTTGCCGTGGGTCGATGGGGCCTGATCGAGGAGTTCGATACGAGGGTCATCGATCAAGCGCTGGACCGCGCTCCACGCCGCTGCCGGCCGCAGGACGGAGGATCCCATGACCTTGATGTTGGACAGCAGGCGCAGCAGAGCCATGCGCACTGGCAGGCTCAGGCCCACGTCGTCGTCACTGCATGTTTGCCACCAGTCGTCTGCCGGTACCTGGTGCGCGTGCCCTTCGGTGAGCAAGGGCAGCAAGACGTTGGCGTCAGCGATGCAGCGCACGCGTCTTGCCCAGTTCAGAGCGCTGCAGGTCTTCCGAATCCAGGTGCTTGACCGAGTCTGGGCTCAAGCGGCGCAGCGGTGCGTCCTTGTGCAGCTGGATCGGCGCCCGTATCAGCCGCTTGCGGAGCTGCGCCTTTCCACCAATCTCGCGCTGCAAGGCGTCGATGACCAGTTGGCGTAGTGTCGAACCCCGCTCGACCGCTTCGATCTTGGCGCGGCGGAGGACGTCGTCGGGAAGGTCGAGTGTCGTTCGCATAGCAGGAACCCACATTTATGCAGAGCTTCATCACTGTAGCACCCACGTGATGGCGATCGGTTGTGGTTGCGCGTCGCACGCAGTCTCGATGCGCGGCGTTGCGCATCCTCGAAATTCACGCATGACGTGCCGGATTTTTGTGGATGCAGCGGGGAGGAAGTCGTTGTGCCGCTGCGCCGCCCCACTGCAGCAGAATGACCCGCAGCCCATGACGCCAATACAACCCCTGCTCACCGTCGAAGACCTGCGCGTGGCTTACCCGGCGCGCGAAGGCGGCTTGACCGAGGTCGTGCGAGGCGTCAGCTTCACGCTCGGGCGCGAGCGGCTGGGCATCGTCGGCGAATCGGGCAGCGGCAAGAGCCAAACCGGCCGCGCGATCCTGGGCCTCACGGCGCCCGGTGGCGTGGTCAGCGCAAAAGCTCTGCGCTTTGACGGCATCGATCTGCTGGCTTGCCCGCCGCGCCAGCGCCGCGCGTTACGGGGCAGCCGCATTGCAATGGTGCTGCAGGACCCCAAGTACGCGCTGGACCCGGTAATGCCGATCGGCGCGCAGATAGCCGAGACGCTGCAGACCCACCGCCCCACCTCAGCTGCGCAGGCGCGCCGGCAGGTGCACGAAGCGCTGGCCGCCGTGGGCGTCGACGACCCGGCGCGCCTCATGCGCCTGTACCCGCACGAGGTCTCCGGCGGCATGGGCCAGCGCGCCATGATCGCGATGATGTTGATGGCCGGGCCCAAACTGTTGATTGCCGACGAGCCGACATCGGCGCTGGACGTCACGGTGCAATTGCAGGTGCTGGGTATCCTGGACCGGCTGGTGGCCGAGCGCGGCATGGGCCTCCTCTTCATCTCGCACGACCTGCGTCTGGTAGCCAGCTTTTGCGACCGCGTGCTGGTGATGTACGCCGGCCGCGTGGTCGAAGAGATCGCCGCGGCGCACCTGCACGAAGCCCACCACCCCTACACGCGCGGCTTGCTCAACTGCCTGCCGCAGCTGGGCAGCGCGCGGCACCCGCTGCCCACGCTGGACCGCCGGCCCGAGTGGGCGCAGCCATGACCCGGCTGTACCGCCGGCCACACAAACCGCCACAGCGGTGGACACCGGCTTGACCACAGCAGCGTTAGCTCCTCCTCCCGCACGGGCAGGTGCCGTCGGCCTGCAGGTGCGCGATCTGCGCGTCGTCTACGACGGCTTTGCTGCGGTCGACGGTGTGTCCTTCGACGTCGCGCCGGGTGAGAGCTTCGGCATCGTCGGTGAATCGGGCTCGGGCAAGAGCACGGTGCTGCGGGCCATCTGCGGCCTGGCGCCGCGCAGCGCCGGGCAGGTGCAGCTGATAGGCGCGACGGCGCTACCCGAGCCCGGCAGCAAGGCCTATCGGCGCCAGGTGCAAATGGTGTTTCAGGACCCCTATGGCAGCTTGCACCCACGCCAGACCGTGGACCGCATCCTGGCCGAGCCGCTGGCCATCCACGGTGTGGGCCAGCGCGACGAGCGGGAGTCGCGCATCGAACGCGCTCTGGATGACGTCGGCCTGGGCGCCAGCTTCCGCTTTCGCTATCCGCACCAGTTGTCCGGTGGCCAGCGCCAGCGCATTGCGGTGGCGCGCGCGCTGATCCTGCAGCCGCAGTTGCTGCTGCTGGACGAGCCGACCTCGGCGCTGGACGCGTCGGTGCAGGCTGAGGTGCTGAACCTGCTGGAAGCGCTGCGTGCGCGCCACGGCTTGAGCTTTTTGATGGTCAGCCACGACCTGGCTGTCGTCACCCACCTGTGCCAGCGCCTGATGGTCATGCAGCGCGGCCGCGCGGTGGAAACGCTGCACAGTGCCGATCTGGCGGCGCGGCGGGTGCAGGCCGACTACACCCGCAGCCTGATGGCTGCGGCAGCGGGCTTCCAAAGAAAAGCCGCGCCGGCCGTCTGAGCGGCTGGCGCGGCGGATGTCTCGCTTTGGCCAGGCGCAGTCGGCGCCAACCTGATCAGCGCCCTACGACATCAAGGCGCGACGGTGACCCTGACCAACGGGCTGCTGAAAGACAAGCCACCACTGTCGAATGCACGTGCGCTGATGAAGCGGTCACCCGAGACCGTCGGCGTCCAGTTGGTCGTGAACGGCGCGGTGGTCGATTCGCCGATAGGCAACCCGTTTTCGAGAAACTGCATGCGCACGACGCTGTCGCCGGTATCGGGGTCGCCGGCGCTGGCGTTGATGGCGATGGCCGTGCCCAAGCGCGCGGCGGACGACGGCGAAAAGACAATCGAACTCGGCGCGCGGTTGCTGGTGACGCCGCTGTCGGCGAAGTTGGCGGTCAGGGTGGTGTTGGCGTTAGGCGTGGTCAAGGTTTGCACCGCGGCGCCGCCCTGGCTCCAGTCACGAAACGTGTACAGGCGGCCGTTGAGCGCCTGCGTCACGGCGCCGATGTTGCGCCGCGTGCCGGGTGCTGCGTCGAAACTGCGCGGGGCCTCGGCACCATCCAGCGTGAGTGTCAATCCGGGTGTCGATGTGGCCAGCGTCACCGTCACGGTGGCCGGTGCTGCCGGGGGGGCGGGGCTGCCGGAGTCACCGCCGCCGCCGCCGCAGGCGGTGAGCAACAGCACGGCCGACGCAATCGCGCACCCAACGAATCTTCTCTGCATGCCAAATCTCCAAACTGTGTGTTGCCGGGACGGCCCCGACAAAGCTGCCGCACGCGCGGCAAAGAGCGTTCCCACGCGCTGCCCACAGCACCCCGCGATCAGGTGTTTCAACGGGCAACGGAGGTGAGAACGGCCGCGCGGTGGGTGAGGTCTGGCGCATCCAGCCGCCGCGGCAGCCACCGGCGCCAGCTGCAGCATGGTGGGCGCATCCAGCACCTCGCTTGTCTGCCGAGCTACGACGGCCTGCGCGCCGCTGAGTTGCGGTGCGGTGCCGGCATCGCGCCAGACCAGCCGCGCCCCGTCCGGCTCTGCATCCCGCACTGGGTTGCGCACGTCGTCCAGCGCTGGGTCCAGCAACGCCGACGGCATCACCGCGCTGCCGGTGTGCAGTGCCTCGGCCGCCTGTTCGAGCGCCGCAATGCGCGCGCCTTGCCGGCGCAGCTGCAGCAGCAGCAGCAGCAGCAGCAGCCAAACCAACAGCGCCGCTGCAGCAGCATGGAAGCTGCTCTCGGCCCACACGCCGCCCAGCAAAGCAGCAGCACCAACACGTTCACGTTCACGTTCACGATCACGATCACGATCACGATCACGATCACGATCACGTTCACGTTCACGTTCACCTTAACGGTTAGCCTTTGGCTTGTTTACGACCCGCTTCACTGTAGTTCAGTGTGGGGCAGGGTACGGATCAGAAAACCGCGCTGTGTACCTCTGCCCCGGCGTGTGCCTCTCGCCATGAATGCGCCACCCAATACCGACCGCTACGTTGCGCTGGGACGACTGCTCAGGCCACTGCGTCGAATTCCGCAAGCCGCAACACCACGCCAACGGCCTGGCGCGCGACCGTCAGGGCCGGCTGCTCAGCCGTGAACACGGCACGCGCCGCGTCACGCGCACGGAGTACGACGGCCGCAGCCGATGAATCGCGGCTGTGCGTCGTTCAAAGCCGCGCCATGCCGCACCTCAGGATCTGGCAGTACGACGTGCAGGGCGCCGTGCTGGCCAACAAGCGCTTGCATCGTCGATGCGCATGGACCGGGCCCTTACGACGGCATCGCGGTGGACATGCTCGGCAACGTCATCCACCCGTTAGAACGCTGCGCCAACCTGTGTTTCGGCGGCGCCAACAACAACCGGCTCTTCATGGCGGCCAGCCATTCGCTGTATGCGCTGTACGTCACCGCGCAGTGCGGTCTGAACGCAGCGTGCCCGGTCGATGAAAGCGGTCAGCGGCCATCGCCACCGATGAGCGCGGCGTAAAGCCCGGCGACAGCTTGCCCCTGGTCGTTGCGCACCGCGTCTTGCCAAAGACGCTGCACGACAAAACCGTGGCTGGCTGCCAGCGACTGCAGGTAACGCGCGGAATGTGCATAGCGCGAACTCGGCCGCAGCGTGTGGTCGACCGTGTCGTCGGCCTGCTCGACCGAAAAGCAGAACAGGCCGCCCGGTTGCAGCGCGCGCCGCACACCGGCGAACACCGTGTCCAACGCGCCGACATAGATGAAGACATCGGCCGCCAGCACCAGGTCGTGCTGCGCCGGCGCTTCAGCCAGCAGATGCGCGCCGATGTCGCGTTGCACCAACCGGTCGTAGAGGCCGCGGGCGCGGGCCTGCTCCAGCATCGCCGACGACAAATCCACACCCGTCAGGCGCTCGGCCAGTGGCCGCAACTCCGGTGCGCACAAGCCGGTGCCACAGCCCAGGTCCAGCGCGCTGGCAAAGCGGCGGCCGCTGGTGCGCAAATGCCGGCCCAGCACTGCTGGCGCGCAGTAGCGCAGCTTGTCGATCAGATGCGCGTCGAAGCCGGCTGCATAGCCGTCGAACAGGCTCTGCACATAGCCGGCAGGCGGCTGTGGCGGCGCTCCGTGGCCCTGCAGGCTGGCCAGCAGGTAAGCATTCACGGCGGTGTCGGCGCCCAGCGCAATGGCGCGTTGCAAGGCCGTAATGGCCTGCGCACTGCGGCCCAGGTCCTTCAGCAAGCTGCCGTTCAAGGCCCAGGCCACGGCGTCGTCCGGCGCAAGCGCCAGCACGGCTGCGCAGGCAGTCTGGGCCTGCTCCGGCCGGCCCAGGCGCAGCAGGGCCTGTGTGCGTTGCCAGTGCAGATCGGCGCGGTCTTGGCCGGCCTGCAGTGCGGTGGTTAAAGCGCTGAGCGCCTCCTCATCGCGCTGCAGCGCCACCAACGCCATGCCCTGATGCGCCCAGGCCGCGCCGTCGTCCGGTGTCAGCTGGGTGGCGCGCACCAGCAGCGGCAGCGCCTCATCTGCACGGCCGGCCTGCAGCAGCGTCGTGCCCAGGTTGCACAGCGCCGAAGGCCGCTCGGGCAGCAGCGCCAGCGATGCCCGGTAGTGCGCTTCGGCCGCTGCCCAGTGGCCGGCTTCCTGACTGACGACGCCGGCGAGAAAACGCTCGCGGGCCTGATCGAAAGCACCGTTCATGGGCAACCGCGGCGGGCGTCGGGCCTCAGTCTTTCGCCACCGCCTGGTGCGCCGCTCGATCCGCCGTGTGATCCAGCGCTTGATTGACCGCTTGATCCACAGTGTGGCGGGCCATCAGCTCCAGCGCGCGGACCAGCGCCGAATGGTCCAGCTGATCCCAGCCCTGCGCGGCGCAGGTCTGCATCAGCTGCGCAGCACCGGCGGTCTGCGGCAGGCTGACGCCCAAAGTCTTGGCGCCTTGCAGCGCCAGATTCAAATCCTTCTGGTGCAGTGCGATGCGAAAGCCAGGGTCGAAGGTGCGCTTGATCATGCGTTCACCGTGGACCTCCAGGATGCGGCTGGCAGCGAAGCCGCCCATCAGCGCCTGGCGTACGCGGGCCGGGTCGGCGCCGGACTTGCTGGCGAAGACCAGCGCCTCACCGACGGCCGCAATGTTGAGGGCCACGATGATCTGGTTGGCAACCTTGGTGGTCTGGCCGTCGCCGTTGCCGCCCACGTGCGTGATGTTTTTGCCCATCAGCTGAAACAGCGGCAGCACGCGGTTGAACGCGGCCTCGCTGCCGCCGACCATGATGGTCAGCGACGCGGCCTTGGCACCGACCTCGCCGCCGGATACCGGCGCGTCCAGGTAGTCCGCGCCCAGCGCCTGGATGCGCGCAGCAAAGTCTTTGGTGGCCAGCGGCGAGATGCTGCTCATGTCAACCACGGTCTTGCTTGTCGCAGCTGCAGCTGCAGCCGCGGCTTGTGGGCCTGCCGCCGAAGCCTGCAGCCCCTCTGCCACGCCGCCTTCGCCGAACAGCACTTTGTCGACGTCGGGTGTGTCCGGCAGCATCGTGAAGATCAGCTCGGACTGCCGCGCTACTTCCGCACCATTGCTGCACGCTACGGCGCCGGCTTGCAGCAGCGCTGGCGGTAGCTTGGAGCGGGTCGTGATGAAGAGGTCATGCCCCGCTGCGCGCAGGTGGCCGGCCATGGGTGCGCCCATGATGCCCAGGCCGATGAATCCGAGTTTCATGTTTTGTTCTCCGTCGAAGGCCGGTGCTTCAGGCCACGCAGCCAAGCTGCCGGCGCGCCTGTTCGAGCCAGCCGAGGCCCGCTTCGGTGCTGCCCGCGGGTTTGTATTCGCAGCCGATGCAGCCGCGCCAGCCGATGCGGTCCAGGTGCGCAAACAGGAAGCTGTAGTTGATCTCGCCGGTGCCGGGCTCGTGCCGCCCCGGATTGTCGGCAACCTGGATGTGGCCGATGCGTGCCAGGTGCTTGCTCAGCGTGGCGGCCAGTTCGCCCTCATAGCGCTGCGCGTGATAGATGTCGTACTGCACAAAGAGGTTGTCGGTGATGCCGTCACTGGCAACCTCGTCGATCACGCTGATGGCCAGTGCGGTGCGGTTGAGCCAGAAGCCCGGCACGTCGAAGTTGTTGATCGGCTCGATCAGCAGCTTCAGGCCGGCGGCCTTCAACTCGGCAGCGGCAAAACGCAGGTTGGCTACGAACGTAGCGCGGGCCTGGCTATCGCTCACGCCATCACCCGGCTTGCCGGCCAGGCAGTTGAGCATCGGCACGCCCAACAGCGTGGCGTACCCGATGGCGCGCGTCACGCCGGCGCGGAATTCGGCCACGCGCGCCGGGTCGCAGGCGATGCCGCGGTCACCGGCGGCCCAGTCGCCGGCCGGCAGGTTGTGCAGCACCATCGTCAGCCGGTTGGCCTGTAGCCGGTCGTGCAGCGCAGCGGCCGGCGCTTCGTACGGAAACTGCAATTCGACAGTGGCGAAGCCGGCGCGCGCGGCGTGCTCGAAACGCTCCAGCAGCGGCACTTCGGTGAACAGCATCGACAGGTTGGCGGCAAAGCGGGGCATGGGTTCTCCAGAGCTTGCGGGGCGTCGTTGAGGGGCGTGGCGATGCGATGGTTCAGGGCGCCCCGGCGGGGCCCCGCACGAGGATTTCCCGAGGCCGGATCAACCCAACGCATAATAGGGCCATGGAACTGCTTACACAACCCGAAGCCTGGATCGCGTTTCTCACCCTAACGGCGCTCGAGCTCGTCCTGGGTATCGACAACATCATCTTCATCTCGATCCTGGTCGACAAGCTGCCGAAGGACAAGCGCGAGTTTGCGCGCCGCATCGGCCTGTTCATGGCCATGTTCATGCGCATCGGGCTGCTGCTGGTGCTGGCGTACATCGTGGGCCTGGTCAAGCCGCTGTTCACGGTGCTCGGCCAGGGCTTCTCCGGGCGCGACCTGATCCTGATCCTGGGCGGGCTGTTTCTCATCTACAAGAGCACTTCTGAAATTCACCAGTCGATGGAAGGCGAGGAAGAGGAGCACGGCGGCAAGATCGTCAAAGCCACGATGACGGCCGTGATCCTGCAGATCATGGTCATCGACCTCGTGTTCAGCCTGGACTCGATCATCACCGCGGTGGGCATGGTGGACGACGTGCGCATCATGATCGCGGCGGTGGTCGTTTCGGTGGGCTTGATGATGTTGTTTGCCGGCCCGATCGGCCGTTTTGTGTCGGACAACCCGACCATCAAGATGCTGGCGCTGGCCTTCCTGGTGGTCGTCGGCGTGGTGCTGGTGGCCGAGGGCTTCGGTAACCCGGTGCCCAAGGGCTACATCTACTTCGGCATGGCGTTCTCGCTGGGCGTGGAGCTGCTCAACATCAAGACGCGCAAGCGCAACGCCAAGAAGTTGCGGCTGCGCAAGCAGAGCATGCCGGGCTCCGGGTCAAACGACTAACCGCTCATTCCAGCAGCCCCGCCATCTCCAGGCCCTGGCGGCCTTCGGGGTGGCGGCAGTCGATGGCCTCGAACTCGTTGATCTTGTCGATCTCGGTGCCCATGGCGATGTTGGTGACCTTCTCCAGGATCACCTCCACGACCACCGGCACGCGGTGCTGGCGCGCCAAGGCCAGCGCTTCGACAATCGCAGCGCGGATCTTCTCGGGGTCGGTCACGCGCAGGCTCCTGCAACCCAGGCCTTGCACCACCGCCTGGTGGTCGACGCCATAACTCTTGAGTGCAGCGTCATCGACGTTCTGGTTTTCGAAGGCCAGCTGCACGCAGAAGTCCATCTCGAAACCGCGCTGGCTTTGCCGGATGAGCCCGAGGTAGCTGTTGTTGACCAGCACCTGCACATAGGGCAGCCGAAACTGCGCACCCACCGCCAACTCTTCGATCAAAAACTGAAAGTCGTAGTCGCCCGACAGCCCGACCACGGTGCGCGTCGGGTCCGCGGCCACCACGCCCAGCGCGGCCGGCACCGTCCAGCCCAGCGGGCCGGCCTGGCCGCAGTTGATCCACTGCCGGGGGCCGTACACCTTCAAAAACTGCGCGCCGGCGATCTGGCTCAGGCCGATGGTCGTGACGTAGATCGTGTCGCGCGGCAGCACCGCGTTCATCTCTTCGTACACGCGCATCGGCTTGATCGGTGTTTCGGTGTAGTGCGACTTGCGGTGCATCAGTTTCTTGCGCTCGGCGCAGCGCGCGGCCCACTCGCTGCGGTCGGGCAGCTGGCCTGAAGCGCGGCGCTCGCCGGCGACCTGCACGAACAGCTCGAGCGCAGCTTTGGCGTCGCTGACGATGCCCAGCTCCGGGTTGAAGATACGGCCGATTTGCGTCGGCTCGATGTCGACGTGCACGAACGAACGACCCTTACAGTAAATGTCGGTGCTGCCGGTGTGGCGGTTGGCCCAGCGGTTGCCGATGCCGAGGACGAAGTCGCTGGCCAGCATGGTCGCGTTGCCGTAGCGGTGGCTGGTCTGCAGGCCGCACATGCCGGCCATCAGCGGGTGGTCGTCGGGGATAGCGCCCCAGCCCATCAGAGTCGGGATCACCGGCACGCCAGTAAGTTCGGCAAACTCCACCAGCAACTCGGACGCGTCGGCGTTGATGATGCCGCCGCCGGCCACGATCAAGGGCTTGGCTGCCGCCGCCAGCATGTCCAGCGCTTTTTCGATTTGCTTGCGGCTGGCCGCGGGTTTGTAAACCGGCAGCGGCTCGTAGGTCTCGATGTCGAATTCGATCTCGCCCATCTGCACATCGAAGGGCAGGTCGATCAGCACCGGCCCGGGCCGGCCGCTGCGCATCAGGTGAAAGGCCTGCTGGAAGACGCGCGGCACCAGCCCCGGCTCGCGCACGGTGACGCTCCACTTGGTCACCGGCTTGCTGATGGACTCGATGTCGACGGCCTGGAAGTCCTCTTTGTACAGCCGCGCCCGCGGCGCCTGGCCGGTGATGCACAGGATGGGAATGCTGTCGGCGATGGCCGAGTACAGCCCGGTGATCATGTCGGTGCCGGCCGGGCCGCTGGTGCCAATGCACACGCCGATGTTGCCGGCCCGGGCGCGGGTGTAGCCCTCGGCCATGTGGCTGGCGGCCTCGACGTGGCGGGCCAGGATGTGCGCGATGCTTTCGCGTTCGCGCAGCGCGGCATACAGCGGGTTGATGGCGGCGCCGGGCACGCCGAAGGCCTGCGTGATGCCTTCTTTTTCCATCACCAGCACAGCAGCCATTGCAGCTTTCATCTTTGCCATCGTCTTGTCTCCCGGTTGTTGTCGCTTGCATGTTCGCGCTTGCGGGCAGGCCCGGCAATCGCAGCGCACGGATATCTGCTATTCCGGGGTGGAATGCAAGCCGGCGCCGCAAGGCCGGTGCGGCGGGGTCGGCGGCGACGAGTAAGCCCCAGGCCGAAGCGCCCGCGCGCCGCCCTACAGTGCCGCCATGGACACCGTCACCGGCCTGCGTCTGTACATCCGCGTTGTCGAGACCGGCAGCTTCAGCAAGGCCAGCGTGGGCATGGGCATCACGCAGCCCACGGCCACCAAGCATGTCGCCGCACTGGAGCAGCGGCTGGGCGCGCGGCTGCTGCACCGCAGCTCCCGCGGCGTCACGCCCACCGAGCTGGGCGCGGCCTACTACGACAAGTGCAAGGCGATTGCGCAGCAGCTGGACGAAGCCGACAACCTGGCGCTGCTGATGCAGGCGCAGCTCGGTGGCACGCTGCGCATCAGCACCAGCGTGGCCTTCGGCCGGCGCGTGCTGACGCCGCTGGTGATGGACTTCATGCGCCGGCACCCGGCGCTGCAGGTGGAGCTGAGCTTCGAGGACCGCTACGTCAACCTGGTCGAGCAGGGCATCGATTGCGCTGTGCGCATGGGCCGGCTGGCCGATTCGCAACTCGGCGCGCGCTACCTGGGCACCAACCCCTGGGTCCTGGTGGCCGCACCCGCCTACCTGGCAGCGCATGGCAGGCCGCGCAAGCCGGCCGATCTGGCGCAGCACGCGGCGCTGATCTACAGCACCGTGCAGGGCGATGAGCGCTGGCATTTCAGCGGCGTTGCTGGCCGCGCCGCCAGCGGCGCCAAGCCTGCGGTGCAAGCCGCGCAAGCCGTGCAGGCCGTGCAGGCCGTGCAGGCCGTGCAGGCCGTGCAGTCGGTGCCGGTGCGCGGCCCGCTGCGCAGCAACAGCCTGAGCGCACTGCTGGCCGCGGCGCGGGCCGGGTTGGGTGTGGCGGTACTGCCGCACTACGTGGCGCACGATTCGATCAGCGCCGGTGCCGTGGTCGTGCTGCTGGAGCGGTGGAGCCTGCCGGTGCAGGAAGTGCACGCGGTGTTCCCGAGCCCCAAGCTGCTGCCGTCCAAGGTGCGCAGCTGGTGCGATTTTCTGGCGCCGCGTTTTGCCGAGTGTTGGTGGTCTGTGTGATGGGCGGAGTAATGGGCCGGAGTAATGGGCCGGAGTAATGGGCCGGAGTAATGGGCCGGAGTAATGGGCCGGAGTAATGGGCCGGAGTAATGGGCCGTGTGATGGGCCGTGTGATGGACGGAGCGATGGACGGAGCGATGGGCGGAGCGACTGTTCGATGAATCGTCGCCCATGCGCCCCGTCGCCGCGACAATGGTTTGGTGAGCACTGAAGATTTCGCCCGCGCGCGCTTTGCAGCGCTGTTGCAACAACCCTGGACCCGCCTGGTGCTGGCAAGGCCGTACGGCGCCGAGCCCGGCTTGCAGCGTGTCGTCGTGCGGCCCATCGTGCTGAAAGGCGCACCGCATTTCAGCTTCGTCTACAGCCACAGCACACGCGACGAGACGCGCAACCTGGCGCCGGCCGATGGCCTGGCGCGCATCGGGCAACTGATAGGCGGCAGCTTCCGCAACGCGCACCTGTTCAACGCCACGCACGAGACGCAGCTGATGTTGAGCCGCAAAGGCAAGGGCCACCTGGTCACGCATGCAACGCCGCCAGCCGAGCCCGGCCTGTCGGAGGACGCATCCGCCACAGCAGCTGCATCGCCCACGTCGGCCGCACCCGCAGCACCCGCAGCACCCGCAGCACACGACCGCGCCAAGCAGCGCTGGATCGCCATCGACCGGCCTTTTCTCAATGCTTTGGGCATCACCACGCCGCAGCACCAACTGGTGCCGGCAATGGCGCGCAAGTGGAAGCAGATCAACAAGTTCATCGAGGTCTTTGCAGCTGCGCTGGCCCGTTCACCACTGGCCGACAAAGACAAGCTGCGCATCGTCGACTTCGGCGCCGGCAAGGCCTACCTGAGCTTCGCGCTGCATGACTGGTTGCAGCACACGCAGCAGCGCACGGCCGAGGTCACCGGTGTGGAGCTGCGGGCGGACTTGGTTGAACAAGGCCGGCGCACCACCGCCGGGCTGGGTCTGCAGGGCCTGCACATCGAGCAAGGCGACGTGCGCAACTGGCCGGTTGGTGTGGCCGACGCGAGCGATGCGATGGACGTGATGATCGCGCTGCACGCCTGCGACACCGCCACCGACCACGCCATCCACCTCGGCATCCAGGCCGGCGCTGCGATCATCCTGTGCTCGCCTTGCTGCCACAAACAACTGCGGCCGCAGCTGCTGAGCCCGCACCCGTTGCAGAGCGTGTTCCAGCACGGCATCCACGCCGAGCAGCACTCCGAAATGTTGACCGACAGCCTGCGCGCGCTGCTGCTGGAATCACGCGGCTACGACACGCAGGTCTTCGAGTTCATCTCGCTGGAGCACACGGCCAAAAACAAGATGATCCTGGCCGTCAAGCGCATTGATGCACGGCCTGCCGAGGAAGCGCGCGCGCTGCAGCAGGTGGATGCGTTGAAACAGTTTTTCGGCTTCCGCGAGCAGGCGCTGCAGACGCTGCTGAGTGCCGGATGAATGCGGGATGAATGCGAACTGCGTGCAACCGGCGTGCGAAATGCGCGCCGAAGTTAGCGCCGACGTCCGCGCCGACGTCCGCGCCGAAGCTCGCGCTGAATCAAGCCCGAAGTAGCTGCCAAGCCAGCGCGCCGGACGCTCAGGATCAGCCACGCCATGCACGGCCCCATGCCCCTCGTCGTTACGCTCGCCGCCGCTCTCGGCCTGGCACTCGTGCTCGGTTTCATCGCGGTGCGGCTCAAGCTGCCGGCGCTGGTGGGCTACCTTGCCGCGGGCGTGGTGATCGGCCCCTACACACCGGGCTTCGTGGCCGATGTGCCGCTGGCCACGCAGCTGGCCGAAATTGGCGTGATGCTGCTGATGTTCGGCGTCGGGCTGCACTTTTCCGTGCAGGACTTGCTGGCCGTCAGGCGCGTGGCGGTGCCGGGTGCGGTGGTGCAGATGGCCGTGGCCACCGCACTCGGCGCAGGCCTGGCCACGTGGTGGGGTTGGCCGATAGCCGGCGCGCTGGTGTTCGGCATCGCACTGTCGGTGGCCAGCACCGTGGTGCTGCTGCGCGCGCTGGAAGCGCAGGGTGCGCTGGACAGCGAGAACGGCCGCATAGCGGTCGGCTGGCTGATCGTCGAAGACCTGGCGATGGTGTTGGTGCTGGTGATGCTGCCGGTGGTGGTGGGGGCCGGCAACGCCGGTATTGCGGGTAATGCTGGCAATGCCGGCGGCGCCGTTGGCCCCGGCTTTTGGCCGCAGCTGCTGAAGACGCTGCTGGCGGTGGGCGCCTTTGTCGCCGTGATGCTGGTTGTCGGCCGGCGGCTGCTGCCGTGGATGCTGTGGCAGATCACGCGCACCGGCTCGCGCGAGCTGTTCACGCTGTGTGTGATCGCGGTGGCGGTCAGCATCGCCTACGGTGCTTCGGTGCTGTTCGGTGTGTCGGTGGCGCTGGGGGCTTTCTTTGCCGGTCTGGTGCTGCGCGAAAGTGAATTCAGCCAGCGCGCGGCCGAAGAATCGCTGCCGTTCCGTGACGCGTTTTCGGTGCTGTTTTTCGTCTCGGTCGGTATGTTGTTCGACCCCGCGGTGCTGGTCGACAGGCCGCTGCAGGTATTGGCCGTGGCGGCCATCGTGATGTTCGGCAAATCACTTGCGGCCGCGGTTCTGGTGTTGTTGCTGCGCTATCGGCTGAACACGGCGTTGACGGTGTCGGCCAGCCTGGCGCAGATCGGCGAATTCAGCTTCATCCTGGCCACGCTGGGCGGCAGCCTGGGCCTGCTGCCACCTGAAGCGCAGAGCCTGATCGTCGCCGGCGCGCTGATCTCCATCGCGCTCAATCCGCTGTTGTTTGCCGCCATCAACCCATTGCAGCGCTGGGCGCTGGCCCACTCGGCGCTGGCACGGCGGCTGGATGCGCGCAGCGAGCCGCTGGCCGAGCTGCCGCCCACCACACCCGCGGCGCTGTTGGCGCAGCAGGTGGTGCTGGTGGGCTACGGCGCCGTCGGCCGCCGGGTGGCCGCGGCGCTACGTGAACGCGGCGTGCCGCTGGTCGTCGTCGAACAGCAGCGCGAGCGCGCCGAGGCGTTGCGCGAAGAAGGCCTAGCGGTGGTTTACGGCGACGCAGCCGAGCCGCGGGTGCTCGTGCAGGCGCATGTCGCCACCGCCCGGCTGCTGGTCGTGGCGGCGTCGGAAGGCACCGACGTGCGGCCGATGATCGATACCGCGCGCCGCCTGAACCCGGGCATCGGCATCGTTGTGCGCGCTGCCGATGAGGACGTGGCGCGCTACCTGCTGGCCGAAGGTGCGCTGCACGCCGTGCATGCCCGGGCGGCAGTGGCCGACCAGTTGGTCCTGCATGTGCTGGAAGGGCTGGGCCGGGCACCCGGCCCGCCCACCGCCGCCCCGCACTGAAGAGCCGCGGCGCGCGTGGGAATCTGCGCGGCAAAGACCTTCGTTCATCGGTATGGAGGCCGCGCGCCGGGAGCTAGGCTGCGGGCATGCTGAAGACATGGTTGATGAGTTGGGTGGCTGCAGCGCTGTGGATGCCTGCTGCACCCGCGACCGCTCTCGATCGCGGCCAGGGCAAGCTGCTGCTGACCGGCGGCGTCAACAGCATCGACGGTGCAGCCGGCGGTGGCATCACGCCGTGGGCGCCGATCGGCACCCAGGCCACGCGTGGGCAGTGGGGTGCGACGGCCTCTGTCAGCGGCCTGCGCACGGCGGACTACGCGCTGCGCGTGCACGGTGTGGCGCTGGCCGCGGACGACCGCTTGGCGCTGTCGCTGGCGCACCAGAATCTGGACCTGCGCAACGACCTGGCGGCGCTGGGCCTGGCCGACCTGCAATTGAAGCAGGACATCCTGGGCCTCAAGCTGCGGCTGGCTGGCGAGGCCGTCTTGGACAGCGACACGGTGATGCCGCAACTGGCCGTCGGCCTGCTGCACAAACGCGCCGACGCCGGTGCACTGACGCCCACGTTGACCGGCGTGATCGGCGCCCGCACCTGCGGCACCGAGTTGTTCGTCAGCGCCACCAAGCTGCTGCTGGGCCCGGCGCTGCTGCTCAATGGCACGCTGCGCTGGACCGATGCCAACCAGAACGGGCTGCTCGGGTTCGGGAGTGGGGAAAGTAGTGGGCAAGGCGGCGGGCAAAGCCGCGGCCGACGGTTGATGCCGGAGGTGTCGCTGGCCTGGCTGCCGCACCGCCACTGGGCTGTGGGTGCGGAGTGGCGCGCCAAGCCGGACAACCTCGACCGGTCCGCACTCCGCCAGGGCGCGCTGAAGGAGGACGCCTGGGCCGATGTGTTCGTCGTCTGGGCGCCCGTGCAGGCCTTTTCGCTGACGCTGGCCGCCGTCGACATCGGCCGCATCGCACCCGGGCTGCAGCCGCGGCGCCAGCGCGGTGGTTATCTGTCGGCACAGATCGGCTTTTAGTTGGAGGTACGGTCCATGTTCATGAAGCCCTGCTTGCAATCGTTGGCCGCGGCGTGTGTGCTCGCCAGCCTGAGCACCGCCGCGTTGCCACAAGCGGCGCCCGTGGCAGTGCCCGACGACACGCTATACCGGGCCCTGGGTGCGCGGCCCGGGCTGGAGCGCCTGATGGACGACTTCACTCAACGGCTGCAGACCGAAGCCCGTATGCGGCCCTTCTTCAAAGACCTGAACCGCATCGAGCTCAAGGACAAGCTCGTGGTTCAGCTCTGCGAGCTGGCCGGCGGCCCGTGCAAGCGCGAAGGGCCGGGCATGCTCAAGGTTCACAGCGGCGTGGACATCGCGCGCAAAGACTTCAATGCGATGGTCGACGTGCTGCAAGACAGCATGGACATGCAGCAGATCCCGTTTCGCACCCAGACGCGGCTGCTCGCCTTGCTGGCCGCTATGCACCGCGAGATCGTTAACCTGCCTTGATGCGCCCGGCGCTCCGCCACGCCAATGCCGGCGGCAGTGGGGGTACGTGATGACAAAGTCGACGATCGGTGCCAATGGCAGAACCACGGTACCGGCTCGCATACGTGCTCGACTCCTGGCCCAACCGGACACCCTGCTCGTGTGGTCGGTAACACCGGATGGCACGATCGTCGTCAAAGTGAAAACGCCATCGGTCGACAAGCTTTGGCAAAAGCCTCAAGGCCGAGCCGAGCAGTCGCCGACGCTGCCACGGCACTGCTGGTCTCACGTCGGCAACACGTAACTCTTGAACTGCTCGCGCAGCTTGATCTTCTGCATCTTGCCGGTGGCGCCCAGCGGAATGGCGTCGACGAAGACCACGTCGTCCGGCGTCCACCACTTGGCGATCTTGCCGTCGTAGAAGGCCAGCAGCTCCTCGCGCGTCAAGGTCGCACCGGTCTTCTTCATCACGACGAGCAGCGGCCGCTCATCCCACTTCGGGTGGTGCGCTGCGATGCACGCGGCCATTGCCACCGCGGGGTGCGACATCGCGATGTTTTCCAGATCGATGCTGCCTATCCATTCACCGCCGGACTTGATGACGTCCTTGCTGCGGTCGGTGATGACCATGTAGCCCTCTGGCGTCATCTTGGCCACGTCGCCGGTCGGAAACCAGCCGTCCTTCAGCGGGTCGCCGCCTTCGTTGCGGAAGTAGCTGCTGATGACCCACGGGCCGCGAACATACACGTCGCCGGTGGCCTGGCCGTCCCAGGGCAGCTCGTGTCCGGCCTCCTCCACGATCTTGAGGTCGACGCCGAAGATCGCGCGGCCTTGTGTTGCCATCACGGCCAGCCGCTCATCGGCGCTTTGCCCGACGTGCTGTGCCTTGAAGGCCGCGGCAGTGCCGATGGGGCTTATCTCGGTCATGCCCCAGGCGTGGATCACGCGCACGCCGTAATCATCGAGAAACTTCTTGATCATCGCCGGCGGGCAGGCGGAGCCGCCGATGGCGCTGCGCCGCATGGTGCTGAATTTCAGACCCTTGGCGTCGACATACGCCAGCAGTCCCTGCCACACCGTGGGCACGCCGGCCGACAGCGTGACGCCCTCGCTTTCGAACAGTTCGTACAGCGACTGCCCATCCAGCCCGGAGCCCGGCAAGACCAGTTTGGCGCCGGTCATCGGCCCCAGGTAGACGATGCCCCAGCTGTTGACGTGGAACATCGGCACCACCGGCAGGATGCAGTCGCCAGCGCCCGCGCCCAGGCAGTCGGGCAGCGCGGCGGCCATCGTGTGCAGCAGCGTGCTGCGGTGGCTGTACAGCACGCCTTTGGGGTTGCCGGTGGTGCCGCTCGTGTAGCACAGGCTGCTGGCAGTGTTCTCGTCCAGCGCCGGCCAGTCGTAGCGATCGCTCTGCGCCGCCAGCAGTTCTTCGTAGCACAGCAGATTGGGCAGCTTGGCAGCCTGCTCCGCTGGCGGCATGTGCGCGCGGTCAGTCAGCGCGACCCAGTGGCGGATGGTCTTGCAGCGGCTGGCCACGGCCTGGATCAGCGGCCAGAAGGTCATGTCGAAGAACAGCACCTGGTCTTCGGCGTGGTCGGCGATGTAGACGATCTGGTCCGGATGCAGCCGCGGGTTCACGGTGTGCAACACGGCACCCGAGCCGCTGACGCCGAAGTACAGCTCCATGTGGCGGTAGCCGTTCCAGGCCAGCGTGGCCACGCGCTGGCCCGCTTGCACGCCCAGGGCGGCCAGCGCATTGGCCACGCGGCGGGACCGCGCTGCGATCTCGCGGTAGGTCGTGCGGTGGATGTCGCCTTCGACCCGGCGCGACACCACCTGCTGCTCCGCATGGTGCCGCTCGGCGTGCACGATGAGAGAAGAAATCAGCAGCGGCTGCTGCATCATTTGACCGTTCATGGGGTGGTCCTTGTCTCAAGTGGGCGCTGGTCTCGTCGGAACGGTTGGCGCTGTGCTGCAGCTGGTTGCAGCCCGGGCGGCCGGGCCGCTCGGCCGATTCTGCAGCCGCTGCTGATCGGGCCGCCAGTGCGGAGTCGCCCTGAGGCGCGGCGTGCAAGCCGCGTGTTGCACGCCAGATACCGCACGCCACATGCCGCACGACACATGCCGCATGCCGCATGCGCGGTGGCTGCGGCCAGCGCTGCGGTGTGAATAGGCGTGGTCGGGTGCGCCAAGCTCCCGACCCGACAGCGCGGCCTGCGACAGCAGCACCGTGTCACAGGCCACAGGCCTGCCCGAGGCGCTGCACGCCACGGTCTCGGGCGGCGTCTGGCGTGTACCGCTGCAGCCTTGGCTAGGTTTTCTGCCCCAGGGCAGCGGCCAGACACTGCGCTTGCCAGGCATCGCACTGGACTGTGTGCAGACAGACAGCGATTGAGCTGCGGCGCCGCGTGCGCGCCGACGGCCCGTTGACACAGTTGACGCGGGTGCCGGGCGATACGATCCAGCGCATGGCGTCAACACCCTACCGCTTGCGCTTGCTGCTGGCGGGCTCGACTTGCCAATGCCTGCTGGTTGACCAGCCAGCCCGCGCCCTGGGGCCGCGCGACGCGGCCTTGCTGGCCTGGCTGGCGGTTGAAGGGCCGACACCGCGTGCGCGGCTGGCCGCGCTGCTGTGGCCCGACAGCGATGCAGAAGCGGCGCGCAACGCGTTGCGCCAGCGGCTGTTTCAGCTGCGGCGGCAGCTGGGCGTGGACGCTGTCGAAGGCCAGCTCACGCTGGCGCTCAGCGCCGCCGTGCGGCACGACCTGACCGACGCCGACAGCGTACTCGGAGACATCGGCGCCGAGCTGGGCGAAGAGCTGCAGCAGTGGCTGCACCAGCAGCGCAGCCAGCGCAGCCAGCGCGCCGTCGCACGCGCCGAAGCGCAGGCCGATACCGCTGAGCAGATGCAGCACCACGACCGCGCGCTGACCATCGCGCGCGGCCTGCTGCTGCAGCAGCCCGGCAGCGAGCTGGCGCACCGGCGTGTCATGCGGCTGCACTACCTGCGCGGTGACCGTGCTGCGGCGTTGATGGCCTTTGATGCATGCGAGCAGCAGCTCAAGCACGAGGTCGGCACGCGCCCGGGCGCCGAGACGCTGGCGCTGCTGGCGATGATCGAATCGGCTTCGGTGCCCACGGTGCCAGCTACGCCGGCTGGTGCCAGCGGTGCAGCGCCGCCGCCGCTGCGCAGCCTGCCGCCAGGCCTGATGCGGCCGCCGCGGTTGATTGCGCGTGATGGCTGCGTCGCACGTTTGCTGGCGCCATTGGCTGAGGGCCAGCATGTGCTGCTGCTGGCCGACGCGGGCCTGGGCAAGACGCGGCTGATGGAAGAAGCCGCGCAGCAGTTGGCAGCGCGAGGCCACAGTGCCACGGTGGTCGGCGCGCGGCCCGGCGACGCGGCCCGCGCTTTCGCATTGCTGGCGCGCGTGCTGCAGGCTTGTGTGCCTGAGCCGGCAGCCTTGCCAGCGGCCGACCGCGCGGCCTTGGCCTGGGCCGTGCCGGCCTTCGGCCCGACGCCGTCGGCGGCCGTGGCAGCCGGGGCCGTCGCAGCCGCCCGGGCGCGCGGGCTGGGCGCCGCCCGGGGGGGTGGGGGGGG
>JAJAZC010000028.1 GCA_026785885.1 Rubrivivax sp. | reverse complement strand
TGGCTGGACGGCACCGGCCTGACAGCGCTGGCGGCGCAAACTCCCATGACCCTGTTGGCGCTGTTGCTGGTGCCGATGATCGGCTGGGTGCTGTACCGCACGCCGGCTGGCCTGGCGGTACGCATGGTCGGAGAAAACCCGCAGGCAGCCGAAGGCCAGGGAGTCTCGGTCGCCGCCACACGCACGGCCGCCATCGTCGCCGGCTCGGCGCTGATGGGCGTGGCCGGCGCCTTCCTCACGCTGTCGGCCTTCAACGCTTTTTTCTTCAACATGGTCAACGGCCGCGGCTGGGTCTGCGTGGCGCTGGTGGTGTTCGCATCCTGGCGGCCGGCCAAGGCGCTGCTGGGCGCGCTGCTGTTCGCGTTTTTCGATGCGCTGCAGTTGCGCCTGCAACAGGCTGGCGCCGGCGCGTTGCCGTATCAGTTCTATCTGATGCTGCCGTATGCGATGGCCATCGTCGCGCTGGTGCTGATGGCGCGCCGCGCGCAGGTGCCGCAGGCCTTGATGAAGCCCTGGCGCGCCGGCGAGCGTTGATCGCGGCGCGCGTCCTTCTTCACCGAGGCCTTGCGCGGAACCGGCTCCGCCGGGCCGCTGCAAGAGCCCCCTTGGGGGGTAACGAGCGATAGCGAGCTCGGGGGCTTTATTTCAGCTCGAACCCCGGCACGCCCATCTGCCACAGCGTGAAGGCGAACAGGTCGGCGCGCTCGTTCAGCGTCTGCGCTTTGGTGTTGCCGACGCCGTGGCCGGAGTCGTAGTCCAGCCGCAGCAGCACCGGCTTGCCGCTGGTGGTGGCGGCCATCAATCGCGCGGCGGTCTTGGTGCTGTTCCAGACCTCCACGCGCGGGTCGTTGACGCCGTGGACAAACATCACGGCCGGGTAGTTCACACCGTCCTTGATCTGGTGGTAGGTGCTCATGGCCAGCAGCGCACGGAAGCCCGGCTCGGTTGCGCGGCTGCCGAATTCCGGGATGTTGGGAATGCCGTTGGGGGTGGTCTCGGCGCGCACCATGTCCAGCGCGCCGACCTCGGGCAGCACGACGCCGAACAGATCGGGCCGCTCCGTCATCGCGCGGCCGACGAGGATGCCGCCGGCGCTGCCGCCCCAGATGGCCAGGCGCGCTGGCTCGGTCCACTTCTGTGCGATCAGGTACTCGGCGCAGGCGATGAAGTCGCGCCAGGTGTTGGGCTTGCTGGCCTTTCTGCCGTCCTCGTGCCACTGCTTGCCGAAGACGCTACTGCCGCGTGGGTTGGCCACTGCGAACACACCGCCGGCATCCATCCAGGCCAGCCGGCTGATGCTGAAGAAAGGCTCTTCGGTGATGCCGTAGCTGGCGTAGCCGTACAGCAGCGTCGGGTTGCGGCCGTCGAGCTTGACGCCGGCTTTGTGGATGATGGACAGCGGCACCATGACGCCGTCGTGGCTCTTGACCATGACCTCGCTGGCCACCACGTCACCCGGCGCGTCGAAGGGCCCGGCCGGCTGCAACCCGGTGTTGGTGACGCGGCCATCGGGTGCGACGAAAAAGATCTGGCGTGCGCGTGTCCAGCCCTGCAGATCGATCAGTGCGCCGGGCAAATCGGCGCGGGTGCTGTTGGCCAGCGCAAAGGCGCCCACCACCGGCAGCGCCACGTCCTGCAGCGGCGCGCCGTCGCTGTGCGCCAGCTTGAACAGGCGCTTGACGTTGCCGTCACGGGCTTCGACATACAGCGCGTCCTGCGCCGCGCCAATGCCAGTCAGCACCCGCTCGCTCTCCGGCACCAGCACGCGCGCGGTGGCCGGCGCAAAGCCGTCGACCGGGCCACCGAGCAGCCTGAAGCGCGAGGCGCCCTTGTGCGACAGCACGTAGGCGCGGTCGCCCTTCACGGCCAGCGCGGTGACGGCGTCCTCGCGGTCGAACAGCTTTTGCCACTGCGGCTGGCCGGCGCGCAGTTTGGCCAGCGTCGAGTGGTAGGCGCGGAACTCGGCCGACACGCCGTCCATGACCTGCGCAATGACGCGGCCGTCGGGATGAACTTCGATGAAGGGAAATTCGGTGGCCGGCACGTCGATTGCGCCCGGCTCGCCCGCGCGAATCAACGTGCGGATGGACGCTTCGCTGCCGCCCGGCTTCATCACCACGGCCATGCTGCGCTGGTACTTGTCGGTGGCCGGCATGCCATTTTTCAAAGGCTGCATGCGGTGGAAGTACAGCTCGCGGTTGTCGGGCGACCAGCTGGCGCCACCGAACTGCGCGCGCTCGATGATCGGGCCGATTTGGCGGCCGCTTTGGGTGTCCAGCATGCGCAGCGTGGCTTCTTCACTGCCAGCGGCCGACACGCCGACGGCCACACGGCTGCCGTCCGGCGCAGCCGCGTACCAGTTGATCGCGTGCGGCTTGCCGGTCTTCTTCTTTAGCGTTTCCGGGTCGAACAGCAACTGGTCCTTGCCGGCCAGCCCGCGGCGCATGTAGAGCTTGAACTGGTCTTCCGTGGCGCCGCGGCGCTCGAAGAAAATGATGTCGCCGGGCAGGCGCACAACGCCGTTGACGCGGGCTGCGGTGGCACCCTCGAAGCGCTCCAGCTGGTCGCGCAGCGCGCTGCGGCCGCTGATGCGCTTGAGCGTGGCCTGGGCGTGGTCGCTGTGCGCCTTCATCCAGGCCGCAACCGCGGGCGCCTTGGCGTTTTCGAAGTCGCGGTAGGGATCGTCGACGGCGGTGCCGAAGAAGGTCTCCGGCACGTTGCGCACCGGCGCGGTGGGGGGCGTCGGCTTGGCGGGCTGGGCCCATGCCGGCAGCGGAGTCAGCAGCGGGATCGAAAGCGTACTGAGCAGCGTGCCCGACAGAGCCACGGCGAGCAGGCCACGCCGGGTGCGGAGCAAGCGCGAAGTCGGCGTGGTGTTTGGCAGGGCGGTGTGCATGGCGATGGGCGGGCCTGGCCCGCAGGGCAGATAGAGCGGCGATGCTAGTCGGCTGCTTGTTGAGCGGCCGTGCGATCGTGAGTGAAGCGGCCATGCGGCCGCGTGTGAAGCAGCCGTACGGCGGTGGGTTGCGGCTCGCGCAGCATTCGTCGGCACATGTGCAGGCACACCATCTGCTGCGGGTCGCGGGTGTCGCAACCCTGCCGCCTGGCCGGGCCACCCCACCACAGGAAGGAATTCGACATGAAGCGCAAAGCCGCACCCGCACTCGGTTTCACGTCCTCACCCGCACCCGCACTGTCTCTGTCGACGCGGCGCCAACCGCTGGCCCGCCTGTGCTGGACGGCGGTGCTGGTGTTGGCATCTGCATCGGCGCTCACACCGGCCCTGGCGCAGCAGCGCGGCAAGGCCGACAGCGGCGCGGCTTACGTCTCCGGCGGCGTCTCGGTCGAAGAGCAAGACGCGCTGCGCGCCGAGAAAAGCCAGTACAGCTTCTGGCTGACCACAGCAGCCAAGGGCAGCGGCGCTTATCTGGCCGACGTGATGGTGCGCATCACCGACAGCCGCAGCGGCCGCGTCGTGCTGGAGCACCAGATGGCAGGCCCGTTTCTGATGGTCGCGCTGCCCGATGGCAACTACAGCGTCGAAGCCACGGTGGCGCAAAGCCGCCGCGGTGGCCCGGAGACCCAGCGCACCACGGTGGCCATCAGCGGCAAGGCGCTGCGCCAGTCGACGATGGCCTTCGACACCGGCGATGTGACCGAGCCCAACCCCGCCGGCGGGCGCGCCGCGCCGCGACCTTGATCGCGCAAGCTCCGTTGCTGCGGCAGCGACAGCGACAGCGGCAGCGCTGATCCGCCGATCTCGGCTGAGCCGCTCAGCCGCTCAACCGCGCAAGGTCTGCAGCACTACGGCCGTCACGGCCGGCGCTTCATCGGCAATCGGCATCGCGGCCAGCACGGCCTGCCCCGCGGCGCGCGCTGAGCCGGCGTCAGCTGCATGCACCACCGCCAGCGGCTGGCCGATGCTGATTGGCGCGCCCGGCGGCAACACGGCCGACAAGCCCACGCGCGGGTCGATGGCCGCGCCGGGCCGTGT
>JAJAZC010000027.1 GCA_026785885.1 Rubrivivax sp. | reverse complement strand
CCCCGCCCGGCGGCGCGGGCCCCCGCGCGCACCAACGGCCAACCCCGGCGGCGCGCCCAGCCCAGCACCGTCAGGCCGGTGCCCAAAGCCGCCCAGTGTTCACCCGGCAGGCTGGGCCGCCGGTCATCCATGCGCTGCAGCTGCCGCAGCGGGCTGGCGACGCCCTCGACCAAATTGTTCAAAGTGCTCATCGGCTAATTCCTGTGCAATGTGTTGTGTTGTGTTGTGTTGTGCGGAATGCTTTTTACGTGCGGCCGCCGGCACTCATTGGCGCCTTGAGCTGGCCTGGCCCGAGGCCGAGCCGCCACCTGCGCTGCCACTGGCCGCGCTGCTGGCCGACCGGTCGGGTTCGGCCGGCTCGGAGATGGCGGCCAGCGCCTCGCCGGCTTCTTCCGCATCGTCCTTGGCTGCCAGGTCGCCGAGCGACAACATGCCCACCAGTTGCCCTTGATCGTCCAGCACCGGCAGGCGGCGTATCTGGGCCTCCTGCATGCGCTGGCGCACGGCATCGACGCCGTCGTCCTCACGCACGCACTCGACACCTTCGCTCATCACTTCGGACAGCTTCGTGCTCTCAATGGGCAGGCCTTGCGCCACGACGCGGATCGCGATGTCGCGGTCCGTCACCAAGCCCACGACGCGGCCGCCGTCGCACACCGGAATGACGCCGACTCCCAACTCGTCCATCGCCTGTGCGGCCAGTTGTACGGTGTCGGTGGGTGACATTGAGCGCACGCCGCGCGTCATCAAATCCGCAACGCGGGTACCCGGGTTCATGCGCGATTGCCTTTTGCGGTTGACGTCGATTTGGCGCCCGCGCTGCGCGATGGCGGCTGGCGCTCTTCGGCTGCCGGCTGCTGGGCCGATTGCTGGGCCGATTGCTCCGCAGACTGTTGCGCGACCTGCTGCGGTGGCTTGCGCCCCGTACTTGCCTGCAGCTCCTCGATGCGGCTGGAGGCGGCACCCTTGCTCAGCGCTTCATCGAAGGGCTCGTGGGCTTCCTCGCTCAGCGTCTTGAGATAGGACTTTTGGGCGCCGGTCATCGGCTCGTCGCCGGTGACCCAGTCCGCCGGGTCCTTCTTCATGTTGCTGGTCTCGGCCTGGTCCTGCAGCTGCTTGTCGGTCATTGCGTCCTCACATCGATAAGTTGCCAGCGGCGCCGGCCTAAACTTGTGGCAAGGCCGGTGCCGATGCTTGAGCACCGCCAATCCAGCAACCAATCAGGCACACCTGTTGCCGAACGCCCGAGATGACAGCACCCGTGGTTTTCGAGCGCCGAACGCTGTTGATGGTGCTGCTGGCACTCGTCAGTCTGGCGCTGGCAGCTGTGCTGCTGCCCTTCTATGGCACCTTGCTGTGGGCCGTGATCATTGCGTTGCTGTTCACGCCCATGTACCGCTGGCTGTTGCTCCGCTGGCCCGGGCGGCGTACAGCCGCGGCACTGGTAACGCTGCTGGCCGTGCTGCTGATGGTGGTGCTGCCGTTTGCCGTCATCACCGCCACGCTGGTCACAGAAGCTGCCGCGCTGTATGCACGGGTGCAGGCCTCGCCGTTGACGGCGGGCGAGTACCTGCGCAACCTGTACGCAGCCTTGCCGCAATGGGCCGCCGACACACTGGCCCGGCTAGACATGGCCGACTTCGACGCGTTGCAGAGCCGCGTCACCGGCTTCGTCGCGCAGGGCAGCCAGATCATCGCCTCGCACGCGCTGGCGATCGGGCAGAACACTTTCGAGTGGGTGGCCAGCCTGTTCATCATGTTGTACATCGCGTTCTTTTTGATCCGCGATGGCGACGGCGTGGTGCAGACGCTGCGCGAGGCAGTGCCGCTGACGCCGCAGCACCAGCACGACCTCACCGACAAGTTCGCTACCGTGATTCGCGCCACCGTCAAAGGCAATGTGTTGGTGGCGGCGCTGCAAGGTGCACTGGGCGGTGTCGCCTTCTGGTTTCTGGACGTTAGCGGCGCTTTGTTGTGGGCTGTGTTGATGGCCTTCCTGTCGCTGCTGCCGGCCATCGGTGCGGCGTTGGTGTGGGCGCCGGTGGCGCTGTATCTCCTGAGCGTCGGGCAGATCGGCGCGGGCCTGGGTCTGATCGTGTGGGGCGTGGTGGTGATCGGCCTGGTCGACAACCTGCTGCGGCCTTCGCTCGTCGGCAAGGACACGCGGCTGCCGGACTACGTGGTGCTGATCACGACACTCGGCGGGTTGTCAGTGTTCGGCATCCACGGCTTCGTGCTGGGCCCGGTGATCGCCGCGATGTTTGTTTCGGTCTGGCACATCGTGATGCTGGGCCGGCGCGCAGGGGTGCCGGCGCCGCCGCAGGTGGTCGTGGAGGCACCGCTTGGGCCGCAACCGGCGCCCGCCTGGACGAAGGGATCGCAGGCGGCTGTGGTGGCGGCAGCGTCGGCAGCGCTCGCGCCACAACCGGCGCCGGTGTTCATCGTTCAGCAGGGGGCTTTGCTGGAGCCGTCTGTACTGTCTATACCGCCTGAGCAGCCTGCGCCAGATGAGCCGCCAACGGCAGCGTCACGGCAGCCTGCGGCTTGAAGTCGCGCTGGCCGGGCGCCCATTCCCAAAAGCGCACGACGCAGCTGCGGTCCGCGTCGCCCGGGCGCACCAGCAATTCGGTCACGCTGTTGAGCATGCCGCTGCGAACGCGGGTGGACAGCGCAGTGCCGGCCTGCACAGCCCACATCGGCCGTGGTGGCGCAAAGAGCGGCATCACGCAAGCCAGGTGGATGTGGCCGCCCAGCACCAGGTCGGCGCCGGCCGCATGCCAGGCCGCCAGTGCAGCCGGCGCGCCGCGCAGGCGGTCTCGGGGGTCGGTGCTCACGGGCAACGCCACCGGCTGGTGCGTGACGACGATCTTGATCGCTGCGGGTTCTGCTGCGCGCAGGCGCGCTGCGGTCTGCGCAATCTGGCGTGCGGAAACTTCACCGTGCTTGTGGCGCCAGGGCCGCGTGGTGTTGAGCGCCACGACATGCCAATGCCCTGCCGCAAACTCGACGTCCCTGGCCGGGCCGAAGGCTTTTTCATAGCGCCCGTATGGCTGCAGCACGCGCGCCCACAGCGCAAACAGAGGAATGTCGTGGTTGCCCGGCATGGCCAGCACCGGCGCGGGAGCCAGCCGCTGCACAAACTGCCGGGCCGCCGCAAATTGCGTGGCAGTGGCACGCTGCGTGATGTCGCCCGACAGCACCACCAGCACCGGCTGGCGCTGCGCCACCAGCCGCACCAGCGCATCCGCCGCGCCAGGTTGTTCGGTGCCGAAATGCGGGTCGGATATTTGCAGCAGGCCGCCGCTGTCGCCACTCATGCCGATGTGCTCACCGCCGCATCAAGCCGCTGCTGCGGCGCCCGTGCTGCTGCCGGCGGCGTCAGTGCTGCCGGCGCTGCCGGCGGCGTCAGCCTGAACAGCCGCGGGCCGCACCAGCCACAACGGCCGCTCGTCGATGGCAAAACGCAGCGGGGTGGCCATCCGCGTGACTTCGCCGTCCATGGCCACCTTGACGTGGCGGCGCGCAAAAGCCGGCTGTACCTGCAGCTGCCGAAAGCGGAAGTGCGACAGGTCCTCGGCCTCACCCAGGCGGCCGATGGCACCGCGCAGCGCCAGCCACAGCAGCTCACCGGGCCTGAAGGCGCGCAGGGCCAGCGCAGCCAGCACACCCTGGCCCACGGCGTCGGCCTCGGGCAGGCCAAGGTCGTGAATCTGCAGCGCGTTGTTGCCGACGAACAGTGAGCTCACGCGCAATTCGCGCGCCGCCTGGCCATCGGCCTGAATCTGCAACCGCAACCGCGGGTGCACCTTCAGCAGCGTGCTCAGCGCCGCACCCATGGCCACCAGCCGCGTGCGGCCGAAGCGGGCTTTGAAAGCCTCGCGGTCCTGCAGCAACTCGGGGTACAGACCGAGACTCGCATTGACGAGAAACGGCTGGTCGTTGAGTCGCCCGACCTGCACCGCCTGCACGTGCCCCTGCAGCAGCAACTGCAGCGCCAGCGCTGGCTCCAGCGCGATGCCATGTGCACGCGCGACGTAGTTGAAGGTGCCGCGCGGCACCAGGCCCAGCGTCACCCCATGGGCAAGTGCTGCGCCAGCCACCGTGTTGATGGTGCCGTCGCCACCCACGGCGATCAACGCGCCGCCGCTGTCGCGGGCCTGCAGGGCCGCAGCCTGGGCTGTCTTCGCCAGCGCCGCGGACTCCGGGGCGCGATGCAGCTGATAAGCCCGGCCGGCATCACCCAGCAATTGCTGCAGCGGCTGCAGCACGGCTTCATCGTCCTGGCTGCCGGCAGCGCTGTTGAAGACGAAGTGCAAGGGCGCCTGCGGTGACAGACGCCGGGTGGCCGTGACCGCGGCAGCAGCGTCGGGCGTGCCGCCAGCCTGTGACGACGCGGTTGGGTCTGAAGCACCTGCGGCACCTGCTGCGCCCACAGCACCCGCCGCGCCGGACAGATCCGACGCGTCGCGCGCAGGCATTGCAGCACGTTCTCCGGCGACGGGCCATGCGGCGGTTGTCGTCATGGCGCGCGCTCCGCGGGGCCGCCGGTCAACACATCTTCCCAGCGCAGCAGCGTCACCAGCACGGCGCAATCGGTGCGCGCGCGCAGGCCGTGGTTTTGCGAAGGTGGCAACACCAGCAGCTCGGCCGGGTTCAAGCGGCGCGTGCTGGAGGGCATCACGACTTCGACCTGGCCTTCCAGGCAATGCACGATGCAGGTGTCGTCGACGTAGTGCAGCGGCTGGTCGTGGTGCTGCGGCAGCACCAGGTGCAGCAGCTGCACACGGTCGCTGCGCAGCAGGCTGGTGCTGACGGCGGTGTGCAGCGCGTCGCCCAGCGCGCGCACGCTGATGACGTCCAGCGGCTGGGCGTGGGGCAAGGCCATGGCTGCCGGCAGCCGGCTCAAGCGCCGCGGCCGGCGGGCGCCGCCAGGCCATCTGGTGCGGGCGCGCCTTGCACCGTGCCGCTGCTGCCGGGCAGGCTGTCCACGCCGTTAGCGGAGTTGGCGGCGTTCGCGGCGATGGCCCCGACGTTGCCGGTAGTGCCGTCGGTGCCGCCTACCTGCGCCGTGCCCAGCGGCCGCAAGGCCGGCGGTGTGCTCATGTCCCGCGGCGGCGTGAAGTCCACCAGCGCCGCGCCGCGCATCTCATCGGCCGGCAAAGGCCAGCCGCTGCGGCGGCTGTAGTCCACCGCCGCTGCTTTGGTCGCGCTGCTGAGGCTGCGTGCACAGGCCAGATCGAGCAACGTCACGCCGGCCACCGCAGCCAGTGCAACCGCGGCGCCGCGGCGCTCGCCGGTCCGCAGGCCCGGTGCCAGCGTCACCATGTCCAGTGCATCGCCGGCCACCCGCGCCCACACGAACGGGGTCGGGTCCTCGGCCCGTAGCAGGCCGATGCCGGTGAAGATTTCGCGCAGCCCGTAGGCCCGCATCAGCGTGACATCACCGCGCAGACCGACGCTGCGCGACAGCGGCTTGGCTGCCAGCAGCTCCACCAGCCCCAGACCCAGGCTGAACCAGCCGAGGCCGCGCGACAGCGTGCGCGCCTGTTGTCTTGACGGCACCATCACGCAGCCTCCTTTTGCAGCCGGTTATCGAGGCCGGGTTTCATGATCACCTTGATGCAGCCGTCCAGCTTGTCGCGGAAGGTCTTGTACATCTCGGGCCCGCGCTCCAGGCCCACGGTGTGGGTGATGACAAAGCTGGGGTCGATCTGGCCGTCGACGATGCGGGCCAGCAAGTCATCGGTCCAGCGCGGGACATGGGTCTGGCCGGTGCGCATCGTGAGGCCCTTGTTCATCATGGCGCCGAAAGGAATCCTGTCGACCAGCCCGCCATAGACCCCGGGCACCGACAGGATGCCGCCGGGCCGGCAGACGTAGATCATCTCGCGCAGCACGTGGGGACGGTCGGTCTCCAGCATCACGGCCTGTTTGGCACGGTCGACGATGCTGTCGATGCTGCGCGTCACATGCGCTTCCATGCCCACGCAGTCGATGCACTTCTGCGGGCCCTTGCCCTGCGTCAACTCGGCCAGGCGCTCCAGCACGCTTTCTTCGTCGAAGTTGATGGTCAGCGCACCGCCGGCGCGGGCCATGGCCAGGCGCTCGGGCACACGGTCTATGCACACTACCTGCTTCGCACCCAACAGGATCGCACTGCGGATCGCAAACTGCCCCACCGGGCCGGCGCCCCAGATGGCCACCGTGTCGATGGGCTCGATGTCGCAGGCCACCGCGGCCTGCCAGCCGGTCGGGAAGATGTCGCTCAAGAACAGCACCTGCTCATCGCTGAGGTCCTCCGGCACCTTCACGGGGCCGAAGTCGGCAAACGGCACCCGCACGTATTCGGCCTGGCCGCCCGGGTAGCCACCGGTGATGTGCGTGTAGCCGTACAGCCCGGCCGTGGTGTGGCCGAACATCTTGTCGGCCAGCTTGGCGTTGCGGTTGCTGCGCTCGCACACCGAGTAGTTGCCGCGCTTGCATTGATCGCACTGGCCGCAGCTGATGGTGAAGGGCACGACCACGCGGTCGCCGACCTTGAGCGCCTTGTTGTCCTTGCCGACTTCGACGACCTCGCCCATGAACTCGTGGCCCATGATGTCGCCGGACTGCATGCCGGGCATGAAACCGTCGAAGAGGTGGAGGTCGGAGCCGCAGATGGCGCAGCTGCTGACCTTGAGGATGGCGTCGCGGCCATGTTCGATGGTGGGGTCGGGCACCGTGTCGCAGCGGATGTCGTGTTTACCGTGCCAGCGTAATGCGCGCATGCAGTGTGCCTCGGGTGGGTGGGCCGTAGGTGGGTGGCAGCCCCATAGCGCAGCGGCAAGACGCATGCCTTGCAGCAGCCCTTGCAGGCCGTTCAGGCGAGTGCCGTGTCCAACACCATCATCAACACGAAGCCGACGACCAAAGCCCCGGCAGCCAGCCCGGCCCGACCGCCGCGGTGCGCCTCGGGCAGTACCGAATGGCCGATCACGAACAGCATGGCGCCAGCCGCGAACCCGAGTCCTGGCGCCAGCAACAGCGACGACGTGCCGACGATCAAAGCCCCCAGCACAGCCGCAACCGGCTCGGCCAGGCCGGACAGCGCGCCCACGCCGACGGCGGCCAAACGACTTTGGCCGATGCCGCGCAAAGCCATCGCGATGACCAGCCCTTCGGGCACGTCCTGGATGGCAATGCCGGTGGCCAGCGCGCGCCCGGCCTGCAGGTCACCCGCGAAACCGACGCCGATGGCCAGGCCTTCCGGCACGTTGTGCAGCATCACGGCCAGCACAAAGAGCCAGACCGCGGCACGGCGCCGCCCTTCGCTGGCCGCACGGTGCTGGCCTTGATCGAGCCGCGCCTGCACCATCCGCTCGATCAGCAACAGCAAAACAGCGCCAGCCAGCACCGCCAGGCCCACCTGCAGCGATGCCGCAAACGGGCCCTGACCTTGTGCGCGCAATGACGCCAGCGCCGGCACGACCAGCGAAAACGAAGCGGCGGCGAGCATCACACCGGCACCGAAGCCGAGCATCGCGTCGCGCGTGCGCTCGCCGTTGCCGGCGTTGAATAGCGCCGGAAGGGTACCCAGCGCCGTGGCCAATGCTGCGATGCTCCCGCCGATAAGTGCGAGCTCGACCGGCGGATTCCCGGCCACCAATTCGCGCCACAACCAGTACAGCGCGGCCAGTGCGCCGCACAGCCAGATCAGCCCGCCCAACCAGTAGCGCGGCGGCCAGGAAGCCGAAGCCAGCGGTGCAGAGGGTGGCGGCAGGGAAGGGTGTTCAGGCATGCGGGCTCTGGACCGGTCAAGGCAAGGCGTATGCCTTGAAGTGCAGTCGGTTGAGACGGTCCGGGCCTCACGGCTCGGCACCGACAAAAGGACACGGGGGCGACAACATCGCCTCCGTGAAAGCAAGGGGGCGACGCTGTCGCCCCTGGTTGACCCGCCACCTGCCGATCAACCGATCAACCGATCAAACGATCAAACGATCAAACGATCGACCGACCAACCGATCTGCAGCTGAGCCGTCAACCCGGCCGCTGCTATCGCGCCGCTCAGTTGGTTGCCGCGGTGCGCTGGGTGTTGCCCTGCGTCTCACGGTGCACGAAGCCGAAGTAACCGGCCACCAGCGCCAGCACCGCGTGCAGCCAGATGTCATGGCCGTACAGCGGGATCAAACCGAAGGTCGAATGCAGCTTCATCGCCGGGATCAGGCCCAGGATCGTCAGCACCGCGTAAATCACCGCGGTGCCCCTGGCGTAAGCCAGCGAGCCGCCGAGCGAGCGCGCAGCCGCCAGACCCCAGGCCCCGAACAACAAGTGCACGACGTTGTGCAGGATGTTGACCGGGAACAGCCCGAACAGCAGCCCCATGCCGGCTTGCACATTCACATCCGGGTGGGTGTGCGACTGCGTCAAGCCGGGTACGAAGCCCGCAATGCCGATCACGAGGAAAACGATGCCGAAAACGAGTGCGAAACGTTGGAGGTTCATAAAAACAGTCCTGTTGAGAGATTAAGAGTCGACAGCGCTAATCAGTCCCCGTCGACCGCACGCAAGGGCATGCGCCGGCTGGCCAGCGTGCGTGCAAATTGCGGGTCGGTCGGGTCGGCGATTTCGGCCGTGCCGTTGGGCCCCGTGGCGCCGGCACCCAGCATCGCGCCCGTCACCGGGTCGATGCTGGTATCCGGGCGCAGCCACGCTGCACGGCCCGGGCTTCGTCGCTGCCCAGCGTGACCTCAGCCAAACCCGAGCCACCGTCCACCGCGGCCTGTGCTTTGCGGTACTCGAAAGTCGGCTCCTGGTTCCATGGCCCGCGGACGTCGCTGTCGCCACGCGACATGTTGAAGTAGACGTTGGTGAACTCCGGCTGCCCCGCCAACTTGCCGACCGGAAAGTTGGGCTGGATCGAATACAGCGCTTTCTCGAAACTCTGCTGATGCGCGATTTCGCGCGTCATCAAAAAGCCCAGCGCTACCTCGACGCCCGGGTCGTCGGTGGCATTGATCAAGCGCGCGTAAACGATCTTGGCGCGCGACTCGGCGGCGATGTTGCCGCGCAGGTCGGCCACCGGGTCGCCGATGGTGTCGACATACGCCGCCGTCCACGGCACGCCTGCGGAATTGGTCAGCGGCACGCCACCGCCGTACGGCAGCTGCGTCACGTGCGAGGTGTTGCCCGCGCCGCTGATGGTGCGGTACATCTCGGCTTCGCTGTCGGTGCCTTCAGCAATGCGGCCTTTCGCGCCCTTGTCGGGCACCGCAACGATGGTGCCGATGACCTCCAGGTGGCTCAGCTCCTCGGTTGCAATATCGATCAACAGATCGCGGCGGCCGGGGTCGTCTTCAGCGAGGTACTGCGTGAAGTAGCGCGTGGCTGCAGCCAGCTCGCCCTGCGGGGCACCGAACTGCTCGAACATCTGGTTGGCCAGCCCGGGGTTGGATTCGGTGACGCGCACCGTGTATTGCAATTGCTTGTTGTGGGCAAACATCAAAACTCCTTGGTACCGCAAATGGCGCCAACGGCAGCAAGCGGCAAGAAAGCCGGCATACACGAGGGCGGGAGCCCGATCCGGGCAACCCCGATGCCATGAAGCGCTGCTCAGCAACGCAGGCACGTGGCGTGCTGTTGCTCGGTCATGACCACCCCACCGACACCGACACCTCTAGCGCCCAAAGTCGAAGCGGCACCTGGGGTTCGGGATCCGACCGACGACGCTCTTCTCGATCAATCGCTTGACCAACCCTTTCCGGCCAGCGACCCGATCCCCCCCAGCCGGGCCGAGCGTGAAGACGCCGCGGCCAACGAGCCGCCACGCGGCGCGCCGCCGCAGGTGGTGGATGCGAGCACGCCTGTACCGCCGGCCGACAAACCGTTGTTCCCGACATCGGACGACCCTTCGCGTACTGGTTGAAACGCGCTTGCTGAAAGGCCGACATGGCAGACAACACCCGCCCCGTTTCCGTGCCGCCGACGGCACCTGCACAGCCCGTCAATCCTGGCAGTGCTCCGCTTGGCAGCAGCGGGCCGCGCCTGCGGCTGAAGATGCCCACGCGCCGCGATGAAAGTCGCCAGCGTTGAGAGCCGGGTTGGGCTCGATTACGGCTTGAAGGCAGCAACACCGCCATGAACCGCACCGACAGCGAAGACAGCACCGGCCGCAGCACGGATGCCGGCCCTGGCGAAAGCGCCGACGACAGTGCCGTCGGCAGTGTCGAAGACAACGCCGGTGGAAACGCCGATGCAGGCACCCGCACATCCGACGCCGCAGCGCGGCAGGCCTTCGAGGACCGCGCGGTGCAGCACTTGCACGACCGCCAGCAACAGCTGGCCGCGGAAATTCTCCTCACGCGTGGTGAGCGCAGCGAAGCTCCATTAGGCAGCGCTGGGGGCAGCGCCGATGCTCCCGGCGACCTTGCCGATCAGGCCGAGCAGCGCTCACGCCAGGCGCTGCTGGATGCCGAAGCGCTGCGTGATCATGAAGAGCTGTGCGACATCGAAGCGGCCCTGGAGCGCCTGGCCGCAGGCACGTATGGCGAGTGCGTCGACTGCGACGCGGTGATCGGCGTGCAGCGTTTGCACGTACAGCCCGCAGCCGCGCGCTGCCTGCCCTGCCAGGAGCAGTGGGAACGGTGGGAGCGCACCCACCCTCCGGCTCAACGCACACCATTGCAGAGATGACACCAGGCTGCTGCCACTGCGGGCCTGCATATTGCCCACAGCACCAGCCATTCACCACGGGCCCCAGTGGGGTCCACCACACCGAGAATTGATATGTCCATATTTCGTCTGGCCTTGGGCCAGGCCGCAGCTGGTGCAGCCGCCGTCATGTACTCGAACCGTCGCCAGGACACTGCAGCGTTGCAGTCCGGCAGTAGCGAGGACGGCATCGATGCCTATGCCGATCCTTCGGTCGGCATCGGCTCCAGCTACAGCAGCGGCATGGGCAGCACGCCGGGCACAGACCGCTACCGCAGTGGCTTATCAGCCGCCGGCACCACCAATTCGATGGACGACATGGATGACATGGGCGCGTCGCCCGGCTTTTCCGGCATCGGCATCGGTGGCGGCAGCGGCATGGGATCCAACAGCAACGACGATTTGCTGTCGCCGGGCAAGACCGGCACCACCGGCTCCGGCCTGGGGTCGACGAGCGACAACCTGAACAACCCGGGCCGCAGCGGCAGCGTGTGAGGCCCGCACGTTGATCAAGCAGCGCGCCTCACGGCGCGTTTTTTTTTGCTTGGCCGATGTCGCATCGCTGCCGGGGCGGCAAGCGCGGCTCCTGTGGTCACCGTGCCTGATTAGCGGCATTCGGTTTGCTCGTTGCAGCGCACCCGATCGACCGGAACACGCGATGAACCGCACACCGTCCAACCAACGCCCATTGGCCGCTGCCGCCTCGTCGCTGCTGCTGGCGGTGAACCTGGCAGCCGCAATCAGTGCCTAAGCGCAGCAAGCTTCCGATCGCGCTGCTGCGGTGGGGCAGCGCAACGTGCCGGTCAAGACCGCGTTCGATGAATCGATGCTGGCGCGGCTGCGCGTGCCACCGGGGTTTGCAGACAATGTGTTTGCCCGCCAGCTCGGCCAGCCGCGCATGATGGATGTGGGGGCTGGACGGCACGGTCTGCGTAACGCGCCGCGGCAATGACGATGTCGTGGCGCTGGGTGACGACGACGGTGACGGCCGGGCCGACGTGCAGCGCATCTTTGCCTTCAAGCTGCCCGGTGTGCATGGCGTGGCGGTGCAGGATGCCGAGCTCGTGCCGGCGTCCTCGACGACGATCTGGCGCACGCCGCTGGCGCTGCCGCTGGCGCGACCCCGGGTCATCGTCAGCGGTCTGCAGGACGGCGGCCAGCACCCCAACCGCACGGTGCGCGTCGGGCCTGACCAGATGCTGTGGGTCAGCGTCGGCAGCAGCTGCAACGACTGCGCAGAAGAAAACCTGCTGGAGCGCGGCACGGTGATTCGCTACAGCGCGGACGGCAGCCGCCGCGAGATCGTCGCCAACGGCTTGCGCGACACCATCGGCTACGACTGGCACCCAGTCAGTGGCGCGCTGTGGGGCATGGACCACGGCGCTGACTTTCATGGCGACGACGTGCCGCCGGAAGAATTGAACGAGATCGTCAGCGGCGCCAACTACGGCTGGCCGGTGTGCTACGGCCAGCGCGCGGTCGACCCGATGACCAACGCGCCGCCCGAGCGCCTGGCGCTGCGCCCGGGCCAGGCCAAGCCCGACTTCAAGGCGATTCCGCGCCAGGCCTATTGCGCACAGACGGCGCCGAGCGTGCTGACGCTGCCGGCCCACAGCGCACCGATGGCGATGCGCTTTTACGCCGCCCCGGCCAACGCCGGGGCCGCCTTCCCGGCACCCTACTGCAGCGATGCTTTCGTGGCCCTGCGCGGCAGCTGGAACCGCAGCGTGCCGGTGGGCTACAAGGTCGACCGCGTGCGCTTCGGCGCGGACCTGCGGCCGCTGGTCAGCGAAACCTTTCTCGACGGCTTTCTGAGCAGTGACGGCAGCAGCTTTTTCGGCCGCCCGACGGGCCTGGCCATCGCGGCCGACGGCGCGTTGCTGGTCTCTGGTAACAGCAACGGCGTGATCTACCGCGTGGCCTGGCTCGGGCGTTGACGGCGCCGCTGGCGCCAGTGGCGGTGTCAGCGTCAGCGGGTTCGGTGTCGGCACAGCGGCTTTGATCTCGGCACCGCCGGCCCGGCCGCAGCACCGCTGGGTCCGAAATTGGCACCGCGGGGTCCGACGTTTGCACAGCTGGCCCGGCAGCCAACCCTGCAAACCCATCCCCGTCGGTGGCGCGGCTTTCTTACAAGCCCACACGGCCTGGGCACGTGGATTGCGGGCGGTCTGCATGAAACACGTCCGCTTCCTCCTGAAAGTCCGCCCGCAGCCCGTCCATAGCGGGGGCCGGCCATGAAAACGGGCCGTACCGCGGCGTACATGGGCGGCGCGGATTCGGACCTCCCCCAGGACGGCGAGCCCGATCCCCAGCTGGACCGTGACACCGAAGCCGGGCCGGCTGGTCACGACGCCGGCTCTGTGCCGGCCAGCCAGCCCTGGCCGCCGCACCACCGCATCGGCAGCTGTGAAATCATCCAGCTGCTGCGCGCAGGCGACGCCGGCAATCTGTACCGGGCCTGGGACCATGCGCTGGCGCGGCCGGTAATCCTCGAAGAATTTTTACCGCCAGCACTGGCCCACCGGGACCGCCTGGGCAACATGCGGCCTTCACTGCCGGCCGCAGCGCCCATGCTGGAGCGCGCCGGCCGCCTGTTCATCGAAGAAGCCCGGGCACTGGCGAAGGCCGAGCACCCGACGCTGGCCCGTGTGCTGCACCTGATCGAAGGGCACGGCACGGCTTTTCGGGTGCTGCCTGGGTATGCGGGCCGGCCTTTGTCGGACCTGCTGGCCGAAGGTGAAGCGCCGCAGGACGAAGCCGCGCTGCGCCGCCTGCTGGACGACCTGCTCGGTGCGCTGGAGGCCTGGCATGCCGTGGCCGGTGCGTACGGCAACGTCAGTGCTGCGCAGGTGATGTGGCTGGACAGCGGCCACGCGCTGTTGCTGGGGCCCGATGCCGCCAGCCACACGCCGCTCGGCGGCGGAGCCGCAGCAGCAGCAGCAGCAGCAGCGCAAACCCGCGCCGCGGGTGGCGCTGGCAATGGCGACACCATCAGCCGCGCGGCGGCCGCCGGGTTGTTGGGCGGCGGGACCGGGAAGAAGGGCGCTGGCCTGGGGGGCGGGCAGGGCAGCACGGGCGACGGTAGCGGCCGCAGCAGCAGCAACAGCAGCAGCAGCAGCAGCAGCAGCAGCAGCCCCGACATGGCGGCCGACCTGCAAGCACTCGCGCGGCTGGTGCGCGATTGCATGCTGGGCCCGGGCACCGTGGTACCGCCCGGTGTGCCGCTGCCCGATGCACTGCAGCGCGCGCGCAGCGAAAGCGGCCTGCCGCTGCCGCACTACAGCGCGGCGCTGATGCAGACGCTGGACGCTGCGCTGTCGGCCGATGCGCTGCGGCGGCCGGCGCATGCTGCGCAGTTCCGGCAGTGGTTGCAGCGCGGGCCGGATGGCTTCAAGGCGCCGGCCGAAGCCGGTACCGCTTTATCTCCAATGTCGCTGCAGCCGCCGGTTGCGGCGCCGAGAGCCGCCACCGCGCCGCCGCCGCCGGTGGCTGGAGCCGCGCCAAAACCTGTGCCGGCGGCGATGGCAGCGCCGACTGTCGCGCCGCCACCGCAATCCGCCTCTACGCAAACGCCGACACCGACGCAACCCACGCCGACGCCGATGCCGACGCCGACGCCGACGCCGACGCCGACGCCGACGCCGACGCTGTCAAGGT
>JAJAZC010000026.1 GCA_026785885.1 Rubrivivax sp. | reverse complement strand
GCATGCTGCAGCTGCCGCCAAGGCCGCGCGACACGGCGCGCTCCGCGTGGGCGGTCAGGAAGGTGGGCATGTGGCTCGTTAGCTCGAGCAGCTCGCGCAGCGCGGTGTTGTCCTCACGCACCTCAATGCCCAAAGCGCCCTGCGCGGCCGCCGGCAGCATCTGCTCGGGGTCGAAGCGGGCGCGGATGCGGCTGGCCAAGCCCAGCCGCATCAAGCCAGCGGCGGCCAGCACGATGGCGTCGTAGCCGCCTTCGTCGAGCTTGCGCAAACGCGTGTCCAGATTGCCGCGCAGCGGTTCGATCTGCAGATCGGGCCGCAGGGCCAGCAGCTGCACGACACGCCGCAGGCTGCTGGTGCCGACGACGGCGCGCTGTGGCAGATCGGCCACGCTGCCATAGCGGTTGGAGACCAAGGCGTCGCGCGGGTCCTCACGCTCCCAGACCGCGGCCAGGGCAAAGCCCGGTGGCAAGTCCATCGGCACGTCTTTGAGCGAGTGCACCGCCAGATGCGCGCTGCCGTTTTCCAGCGCGGCTTCCAGCTCTTTGACGAACAGGCCCTTGCCGCCGACTTTGGACAGCGCACGGTCCAGTATTTGATCGCCCCGCGTTGTCATGCCCAGCAGTTCGACGTTCATGCCGAAGCGCTGCTGCAGCGCATCGCGCACATGTTCGGCCTGCCACAAGGCAAGGCGACTTTCGCGCGTGGCAATGACGGTGGGCTGGCTCATGGCCGGAATGATAGCCAGCAGCTACCGGGCAGCCGGCATGCGCGACCCCGGTTGCGCGGTGTGGTTGGGATGCCCCGACGACACCTGAACGGGGCGCGTCTGCAGGCCGTGTCTGCGAGACCGCGTTTGCAAGGCCGGTCTGCAAGCAACGTCCGCAAACGAGGTCTGCAAGGCCGGTCTGCAATGCACGCCTACAAGGCAGTTGCGCGCAGTCTCGCCGGCAGCACAATGTGTAATCCGGTTACGCCGTCGGGAGCCCATCATGCCGCGCAGCATCCACAAATTATCAGCTCCTCCACGATCTGCTTCGAAGACATCTACTCAGCTGCAGGCCGATGCGGCGGCCAAGAACCGGCCGCTGGTGGAAGATATCCGGTTACTGGGCCGCATCCTCGGCGATGTGATCCGCGAGCAGGAAAGCCACGCGGCTTTCGACCTGATCGAGCGCGTGCGGCAACTGTCCGTGGCCTACCGGCTCAAGGCCGATGCCAGCGCCGGCCGTGTGCTGGACCGTCTGCTGAAAAACCTGTCCACCGACCAGACGGTGACTGTGATCCGCGCCTTCAGCTACTTCAGCCACCTGGCCAACATTGCCGAGGACCGCCACCACCTGCGCCGCCGCGCCGTGCATGAACAAGAGGGCCACCAGCAAGAGGGCTCTCTGGCGCTGACGCTGGCGCGATTGCAGCGTGCCGACCACAGCCCCGGCGACATTGCGCAGCTGCTGCAGCAGGCCTACATCAGCCCGGTGTTGACCGCGCATCCCACTGAGGTCCAGAGAAAAAGCATCCTCGACGCCGAGCGGGCAATCGCCACGCTGGTGGGGGAGCGCGACGAGCTCAGCGCCAGGCCGGGTGCTGCTGCGCGGCTGGCCGACAACGAAGCGCTGATCCGCGCCCGCATTACGCAGCTGTGGCAGACGCGCATGTTGCGCACGAGCAAGCTCACGGTGGCGGATGAGGTGGAGAACGCGCTGAGCTACTACCCGGCGACTTTTCTGCGCGAGATTCCGCGGCTGTACCGCGATCTTGAGCGCGCGCTGCCCGGCCACCCGGTGGCGTCTTTCCTGCGCATGGGCCATTGGATCGGTGGTGACCGTGACGGCAACCCCAACGTCGGCGCGGCCACGCTGCAACACGCGCTGTCGCGCCAGGCCGAGGTGGCGCTGCGCTTCTACCTGACCGAGGTGCACGAGCTGGGCGCCGAGCTGTCGATCAGCGGCACGCTGGCACCGGTGAGCCCGGCGATGGCCGCGCTGGCCGACCGCTCACCCGACCAGAACCCGCACCGCAGCGACGAGCCCTACCGCCGGGCGCTGATCGGCCTGTACGCGCGCCTGGCCGCCACGCTGCAGCGGCTCACCGGCACCGAAGCGCTGCGCCACGCCGTGGCACCGCAAGAGCCGTATGCCAGCGCCGCGGAGCTGCTGGCCGACTTGCGCTTGATCGAGGCATCGCTGATCTCGCACCACGCACAAGCGCTGGTGGCACCGCGGCTGGCGCCCCTGATGCGCGCGGTGCAGGTCTTCGGCTTTCACCTGGCGACGCTGGACCTGCGCCAAAGCTCGGACCGCCACGAGGCCGTGGTGGCCGAGCTGCTGCGCACGGCGCGCATCGAGCCCGACTACGCGGCTTTGGATGAATCGCAGCGCTGCAGCACCTTGCTGGCCCTGTTGAACGACGCCCGGCCACTGCGTGTGCACGGCGCCAACTACTCGCCGCTGGCGCAAGGCGAACTGGCGGTCTTCGAAGCCGCGCGCGAGGCACTGGTGCGCTACGGCCGCGAGGCCATCCGCCACTACATCATCAGCCACACCGAGGAGGTCAGCGACCTGCTGGAGGTGCTGCTGCTGCAAAAGGAAACCGGCCTCTTGACCGGCACGCTGGCGACGCAAGCCCCCGGTACCGAAGGCGACTGCCCCGCAGTCGCTGCGCTGATCACCGTGCCGCTGTTCGAGACCATTGCCGACCTGCGCCGCAGCGAGCCGATCATGCGTGCGTTCTACGCGCTGCCCGGCATCCGGCAACTGGTGGCGGTCAGCGGCGGCGAGCAGGACGTGATGCTGGGCTACAGCGACAGCAACAAGGACGGCGGCTTCTTCACCAGCAACTGGGAGCTGTACCGCGCCGAGACCGCGCTGGTGGCGCTGTTCAACCAGATCAACGCCACCGGCGCGGCGCCTGACATCGGCGGGCGCGGTGGGCGGCCTAACCGCAGCGACCCGGGCGCACAACGCGGCACCGCTGGGCGCGCCGTCCAAGCCATCACGCTGCGCCTCTTTCACGGCCGCGGCGGCACGGTGGGCCGCGGCGGCGGGCCCAGCTACCAGGCCATCCTTGCGCAACCGCCCGGCACCGTGAACGGCCAGATTCGGCTCACTGAACAAGGCGAGGTCATCGCGTCCAAATACGCGCACCCGGAGATCGGCCGCCGCAACCTGGAAACGCTGGTCGCCGCGACGCTGGAAGCCACACTGCTGCACCCCACCCGCAGCGCACCGCGGGCCTTTCTGGACGCGGCCGGGCGCATCAGCGAAGCCAGCTTCGAGGCCTACCGCCAGCTGGTCTACGGCACACCCGGCTTCACCGATTACTTCTACGCCGCCACACCGATCCGCGAGATCGCGGAGCTCAACATCGGCTCGCGCCCCGCCGTGCGCCCGAAGGACGGCAAGGCCACGCGCGCCATCGAAGACCTGCGCGCGATCCCGTGGAGCTTTTCCTGGGGCCAGTGCCGCATGGCGCTGCCGGGTTGGTGCGGCTTCGGCAGCGCGATCGAAGCCTTCCTGGGCGGTGATGCTGCAGCTGGCGCGAGCCGCGAAGACCAGATCGCGCTGCTGCAGCGCATGTACAAGCAGTGGCCCTTCTTCCGCACGTTGCTGTCCAACCTGGACATGGTGCTGGCCAAGAGCGACCTGCGCATCGCCGCGCGCTATGTCGACCTGGTGGAGGACAAGCCGGCGGCCAAGCGCATCTTTGCCGCGCTGCGTGCCGAATGGCAGCGCGCCCACGACGCACTGGCGCTGATCACCGGTGAGGCCGACCGTCTGCAATCCAACCCGGCGCTGGCGCGCAGCATCGAGCACCGGTTTCCCTACCTCGATCCGCTGAACCATTTGCAGGTCGAGTTGCTGCGGCGGTATCGCAACCGCCGCGAGGGTGAGCCTGGCGTCGAGCGGCTGCAGCGCGGCATCCATTTGTCGATCAACGGCATTGCTGCTGGGTTGCGGAACACGGGTTAATCCAACCCGTAGTGGAGAGGTGCCGGAGGACCGGGTGTCGTGTCGACCGGTGCGTTGTTTGCCCCGACGCAGGTGCCATGCCCACATCACCCTGCAGAAGCCTTTTTATGCCCGCCGTTTTTCCGATTCGCCGCACCACCTTACTGGCCGCCGCCGTGTTCGCCGCCTTGTCTGCACTGAGCGCTGGCGTGCAGGCCGAGGCAGTCGTCGGACTGACCAGCACCAACGCGCTGGTGCGCTTCGACAGCGCGTCGCCGATCGATGCCAGCAACCCGTTCAACATCACCGGGTTGCTCGGCACCAACGAGTAGATCCTCGGCATCGACCGTCGCCCGGCCAACAATTTGCTGTGCGGCCTGGGCAACAGCGGCCGTATCTACACGCTCGACGAATTCACCGGCGCGGCGAGCTTTGTTTCGCGGATCAGCGGCGCTACGCTCAACGGAACGAACTTCGGCATCGACTTCGATCCCACTGTGGACCGACTGCGCGTGGTCAGCGACAGGTTTGGCAGGTTTACCTTGCCAGTGACCACGGGGCAGAACTTGCGCATC
>JAJAZC010000025.1 GCA_026785885.1 Rubrivivax sp. | reverse complement strand
GGCGGGGTGGCGGAAGAAGCGGCGGGCATGGGGGCGGGCAAGGAAGCGGGCAAGGAAGCGGACAAGGAAGCGGACAAGGAAGCGGGCAAGGAAGCGGCTACGTTGCAGGTTAGGTAGCGGCTAGGTCGCGGATCAGGTGGCAGGGAACGGAACCAGGACGGGAAGCAGGAAAGGAAGCGGGCGAGATGGCGGCCAGGTTGCGGGTTAAGTCGCGGGCAAGGTAAGAAGCAAGGTCGACTGTGCGGCCGGCATCGTCGATACAGTGCCATGTTCTGTGTGGTGAAGTGTATGGCCCGTGTGCTGGTGGGCTGCCCTAGACTGCGGCCATGTCGCTTCCGCCATGTCGCTTCCGATGACCGGCTCCGAGCTGGCTGCGCTGCTGGTGTTTGCCAGCGCCATGGCCTTCACGCCCGGCCCCAACACCACGCTGTCGGCTGCGCTGGCCGCCAACCATGGCCTGCGCCATGCGTTGCGGTTTGTGTGCGGTGTGCCGGTTGGTTGGGGCCTGCTGCTGCTGGCCTGCACGCTGGGCTTGGGTGCGATGGTGCAGGCTGAGCCGGCGCTGCGTGCGTTGCTCAAGTGGGGCGGCTTGGCTTACTTGCTGTGGCTGGCCTGGCGGCTGGCGACGGCGCCCGCCGTGCTGGCCGTCGGTGGTGCGGGCGCAGGCGCAGGCGCGGGCGCAGGCACGGGCGGCAATCGCGGCTTCGACGTCGGCTTTGGCAAAGGCGTGCTGCTGCAGTTCATCAACGTCAAGGCCTGGATGAACGCGCTGTTGATCAGCAGCGGCTGGATCACCGTGGCCGACCCGGTGTGGCCGCGTCTGGCCGTCGTGTTGCCGCTCATGATGGCTTATGGCCTTGTCAGCAACCTCACCTACGCACTGGTCGGTGCTGGCTTGCGCGGCTGGCTGGCGCAGGGCACGCGGCTGCGCGCCTTCAACCGCGTGCTGGCCGCCGTGCTGCTGGCCACCGCGGTGTGGATGGCGTGGCTGTGAAGGTGCCGTCGTGGAAGCGTTGCCGCCAAGGCGCCGTCGTCAAGGCGCCGTGCTTAGCCCGTGTTGGCACAAGCATCAACGTGAAGGCGCCGTCATGAAAGCCTTGCCGTGATCGCACTGAGCCGCACCGGCCAGGGCTTCGCACTCGGCGCCCTAGGCGTCGTGATTTTTGCGATGACCTTGCCGATGACGCGTCTGGCCGTCGGTGACCAGACCGATCCGCAGTTGCCGCCGGCCTTTGTCACCGCCGGCCGCGCTGCGCTGGCCGGTGTGCTGAGCGTGCTGTACCTGCTGGCCGTACGTGCACCCTGGCCGGCGCGGCGCCATGCGCCGGCGCTGGCGGTCAGCGCCTTGGGCACCGTGCTCGGCTTCCCGATGTGCCTGGCGTTGGCGCTGCGGCAGGTCGATGCGATGCACGCCGCGGTCGTCACCGGCTTGATGCCGCTGGCCACGGCGGTCATCGGTGCGCTGGTGCTGCGGCAACGGCCGTCGGCCGGCTTCTGGGCTTGTGCGCTGGCCGGCTGCGCGCTGGTGCTGGGCTTTGCGGCCTGGCAGGGTGGCGGCGCCGTGACGGCCGGTGACGGCTGGCTGCTGGGCGCTGTGCTGTTTACCGGCATCGGCTACGTCGCCGGGGCCAAGGTCGCGGCCGAGATGCCGGCGCCGCAGGTCATCTGCTGGGTGCTGGTGATGTCGCTGCCGTTCACGCTGCCGGCCGCGCTGTGGTTCTGGCCCACCGCGCCGGCGCGCGCTGCAGCGTGGTGGGGCTTTGCCTACGTGTCGCTGTTTTCGATGTGGCTGGGCTTCTTTGCCTGGTACCGCGGCCTGGCGCTGGGCGGGCTGGTGCGCGTGAGTCAGGTGCAGCTGGTGCAGCCTTTTCTGGCGCTGCTGTTTTCGGTGCCGGTGCTGGGCGAGAAGCTCGACGCAGTGACGCTGGTGTTTGCGCTGGCGGTGATCGCAACCGTCATCATCGGCAAGCGCATGCCGGTGGCGCGCAGTACGCCAGTGGCCTGAAGCCGCATGGAAGCAAGAACAAGCAAAAACAAGCAAGAGGAACCGATGACGACGCCCTGGACCCTGGCCCGCCGCGCCAAGCGGCTCAACCCGAGCACGATCCGCGAGATCCTGAAGATCACCGAGCGGCCCGGCATCATCAGCCTGGCCGGGGGCCTGCCGTCGGCCGACACCTTCCCGGTGCAGGCGCTGCGCGACGCCACGGCCGAGGTGCTGCGCGACACGGCCGGTGCTTCATCGGCACGCGCTGCACTGCAGTACGCAGCCAGCGAAGGCTACGGCCCGCTGCGCGAATGGGTCGCGGCTGATTTGAACGGCCAGGGCTTGAAGGTCGATGCCGATCAGGTGCTGATAACCACCGGCTCGCAGCAGGGCCTGGACCTGGCGGGCAAGGTGCTGATCGACCCCGGCAGCACGGTGGCGGTGGAGTCGCCAACCTACCTTGGCGCGCTGCAGGCTTTTGCACCCTACGAGCCGGAGTTCATCGCCCTCGACGGTGACGACGACGGCCCGCTGCCGGATGCACTGGACGCCGCCTGTTCTGCGTCGCAACGCGCGCGCTTCGTGTACCTGCTGCCCAACTACCAGAACCCCACCGGCCGCTGCGTGCCGGCGGCGCGGCGGCTGGCGCTGGTGCAACGCGCAGCCGAGTTGCAGCTGCCCATCGTCGAAGACAACCCCTATGGCGAGCTGTGGTTCGACCAGGCGCCGCCGCCGCCGCTGAGTGCAGCGGCCGGCGACGGCGCGGTGTATCTGGGCTCGTTTTCCAAGGTGCTGGCGCCGGGTTTGCGGCTGGGCTACCTCGTCGCGCCGCGGGCGCTGTATCCAAAGCTGCTGCAGGCCAAGCAGGCCAGCGATCTGCACACGCCGGGCTTCAACCAGCGGCTGGTGCACGAGGTCATCAAAGGCGGTTTCCTGCGCGAGCACGTGCCGACGATTCGTGCGCGCTACAAAGCGCAGCGTGATGCGATGCGGGCTGCGTTGGCTGCACATCTGCCGCCCGGTTGCCGCTGGCAAACGCCGGCCGGCGGCATGTTCTTCTGGATAGAGCTGCCGGCGCAGCTGGACGCCGGCGCGCTGCTGCCGCTGGCCGTCGAAGCCGGCGTGGCCTACGTGCCGGGCAGCACGTTCTATCCGCACGGCGGCCACGCCAACACGCTGCGCCTGAGCTTCGTCACCGCGGCGCCGGATGTCATCGAGCGCGGCGTGCAACTGCTGGCGCAGGTGCTCGACAGCGCGCTGTCCGGCCCGCTGTCCGGCGGCAACCGATGAACACGCCGCGCAGCTTCAAATTTACGCAGCTGGATGTCTTCAGCGCGGTGCCGCTGATGGGCAACCCGCTGGCCGTCGTGCATGAAGCCGAGGGCCTGAGCGACGACACCATGGCTGCCTTTGCGCGTTGGACGCAGCTGTCGGAAACCACCTTCCTGCTGCCGCCGGGCGCTGCCGATCTGGGTGCCGGGGCCGACTACCGCGTGCGCATCTTCACGCCGCATCAGGAGCTTCCGTTTGCCGGCCACCCGACTCTCGGCAGCTGCCACGCCTGGCTGGCCGCAGGCGGGCGGCCGCAGCAGCACGGCATGGTCGTGCAGGCCTGCGCTGCCGGCCTGGTGCGCATCCGCCAGCAAGGGCAGCGTCTGGCTTTTGCAGCACCGCCGCTGCTGCGCGGCGGGCCGCTGGACGACGCGCTGATCGACCGCATCGTGCAAGGCATTGGCCTTTCTCGCGCCGACGTGTTGCGCCACCAGTGGGTCGACAACGGCCCCGGCTGGTGTGCGCTGCAACTGCACACCGCAGCGCAGGTGCTGGCGGTGCAGCCGGACTGGGCGGTGCTGGGCAATATCAAGCTCGGCTTGGTGGGCGAGCAGCCCGCAGGGCGCGACGCGCAGATCGAGGTGCGGGCCTTGATCGGCCTGGGCAGCAGCGGTTATGAAGACCCCGTCACCGGCAGCCTCAACGCCAGCCTGGCGCAATGGCTGGTGGCTGCCGGCGTGCTGCCGCCGCGCTACGTGGCGGCGCAGGGCACGGTGCTGCAGCGCGCCGGGCGTGTGCATGTGGCACAGCAAGGCGCGGACCTGTGGATCGGCGGTGATGTGGTGAGCTGCATCGAAGGCCGCTTGATGCTGTGAAGACGCTATGAAAGGCCTGCGGTGAGCGTCGTTGTCGACCACCTGATCGTCGCCGCGCACACGCTGGCGCAAGGCGTGGCCTGGTGCGAAAGAACACTGGGCGCGGTGCCCGCGCCGGGTGGCCGGCATGCGCTGATGGGCACCCACAACCGGCTCGTTAGGCTGGGTGGTGCGGCGCATGCAGGTGCTGCTGCCGGTGTGCATGCCAGTGCACATGCAAGCGCATCTGCTGGTGCGCATGGCAGTGAACATGCCGGTGCTGCTGCCGATGCACATGCCAGTGCGGCTGCCGGTGCTGATCGCGGTGCTGTTGCCGACGGTCATCCCGACTCTCATCGCCACGCCTATCCCGACGCCTATCTCGAGATCATCGCCATCGATCCCGACGCGCCCACCCCCGGCCGCAAACGCTGGTTCGGCCTGGACGAAGCGGCGCTGCAGCAGAGCCTGGCCGACCACGGGCCGCGGCTGATTCACTTCGTCGCCCGCTCGACGATGCTGGACATGCACCGCTGGGGCCTCATCACCGTCGGCCAGCGGCCCGGCGATCCGGTGGCGGCCAGCCGTGAGACGGCCAGCGGCTTGCTTTCCTGGCAGATCCTTGTGCGCGAAGACGGCGGCCTGGATTGCGCCGGCGCGCTGCCGACGTTGATTCACTGGCGCAGCGCGCACCCGGCTGCTGCCCTGCCGCCCAGCGGCGTTGCGCTCAGGTCGCTCACGCTGCACGGCGTGCCGGCACGCGCCCGCGACGTGCTGCGCCTGCGCGGTGTGCAGGTTCTGGCCACTGCCGGTCCGGCGCTGCAGGCTGTGCTGAGCACGCCGCTGGGTGACATCCACCTGCACAGCGATTCAACCGTGAGCAAGCCATGACCGAAGAACTGTTCCGCGACGACGCCACGCTGCTTGCATGCGAAGCCACCGTGCTGCACGCCGACGAAGCCGGCCTGGTGCTGGACCGCACAGTTTTTTATCCGCTGGGCGGGGGCCAGGCAGGGGACGCCGGCACGCTGCGCACACCGGGCGGTGCGGTGCTGGTGATTGCCGACACCCGCAAGCACCCGGCGCTGCCGGGCTGCATCCTGCACGTGCCCGCCGCCGGCGCCGACCGCGCTGCTTTCACGGTCGGCAGCCGCGTCACGGCGCACATCGACGCTGCGCGCCGCCAGGCCCACAAGCGCTTCCACACCGCGACCCATCTGCTGTGTGCGCTGGTGCCGCAGCCGGTGGATGGCTGCTCGATCACGGCGACCTACGCCCGGCTCGATTTCCACATGGCCGAGCCGCTGGACAAAGACATGCTGACTGCCGGCATAACGCGCCTGGGCGCCGGCGCGTACCGGGTGCGCTCGCGCTGGATCAGCGAGGCCGAGCTGGACGCTAACCCGGGCCTGGTGCGCAGCATGAGCGTGCAGCCACCGCGCTCGGCCGACGGCCAAGGCCGCATCCGCGTGCTGGAAATCGTGGGCGTGGATGTGCAGCCCTGCGGCGGCACGCACGTTGCCGACACCGCCGAGATCGGCGCGGTGGTGGTGACGAAGATCGAGAAGAAGTCAGCGATGACGCGGCGCGTGGTGCTTGGATTTGCGCCATGAAATAAGCCCGCTGAAGCGGGCTTGTCGGGCTGTGCGTTGCAGCGCCACTGAGCCATCGGGCGCGCGATCGCGCCCGTGCCTTTGCACGGCGAGCAGGTCCCGCCGGACCCGCCGTCAGCGCTTACGGATTGCGGTAGTTGTCGTGGCAGGCTTTGCAGCTGGCGGCGGTGTTGCCGAAAGCGGCTTTCAGCTGATCGAGGTTGTTGGACTTGGCCGCAGCAACCAGCTTGATGGTCTCGTCCTGCAGCTTCTTGGCACCCTCATCGAACTTGGCGCGCTCGGTCCAGATACTGGCCTTGGGCGAGCCCTTCTCGGTGCCGGCCGTGCCTTCGACGAAGCCGGCGTACGGCAGCAAGGCCATGTCGGCCACGACCTCGGCGTTGGCGGTGGCCGCGGTGGCGTCGTAAGGCACACGGCCCTGCACCATCGCGCCGATGCGCCCGAAGTGCGTGGCCATCACCGTGAAGGCCGCCTTGCGGTATTTGACGGCGTCTTCGGGCTTTTGAAACTGCGCCGCGGCCGGCAGCGCGGTCAGGGCACTCAGCAGGCCGGCAATCAAGGCGGCAGCTAGGGTCGATAGGGTCATGCGGAATCTCCGGTGGCGTTGCGGGCGGGGTCTCGGCCAGCCGCAATCTGCAGCCACCCCGATCAGTGTACGCAGCGGGTGGGCGCGCCATTCCGGCGCCGCGCCCCGCTTCGGGTAAGCCCGCAGCCCGTGCTGCGGCGCGGCCCGCGGTATGGTTGCCCCATCGTCCCAAGCCACCCGCTGCCGCGGGCCCATTGCATGAGCACAGTCCTGCCTGAACCGGCGCCCGGGGTGCATCGGCCGGTGCGTGTGTGGGACTTGCCGACACGCCTGTTTCATTGGGCTTTAGCGTTGACGCTGGCGGGCTCGGTCGTGTCGGCCAAGATCGGCGGCAATGCGATGGTCTGGCACTTTCGGTTCGGCGCTGTCGTGCTGGCGCTGCTGGCTTTTCGGCTGCTGTGGGGTTTTGTCGGCGGCACCTGGTCGCGCTTCACGCGCTTTGTCTACCCGCCGGGCACCGTGCTGCGTTACCTGCGCGGCGGCTCGTTGCCTGCGGACCATCACGATGTCGGCCACAGCCCGCTGGGCAGCCTGTCGGTCTTCGGCTTGCTGGCGGTGCTGTTGCTGCAACTGGGCACCGGGCTGGTGGCCGATGACGAGATTGCCAACCTCGGCCCGCTGAACCGTTTTGTGCCCAGCGGGCTGGCGCTGCAGGCCACCAGCTGGCACAAGAGCTACGGCCAGTGGCTGGTGCTGGCGTTGGTGGCGCTGCATGTGGCGGCCATTGCGTACTACCTGCTGCGCAAGCGGCAGAACCTGATGCTGCCGATGATCGTCGGCGACAAGCCGTTGCCCGCCGGCACCCCGGCCAGCGCCGACGGCATGCAGCAGCGGCTGTTGGCGCTGCTGCTGCTGGCGTTGTGTGCAGCGCTGGCCGTGTGGGTTGCCGGACTCGGCGGCTGAGCGATGGACACAGCCCCGCAGATCGAGCTGGTGGTGGCCGACGGCGCAGCGCAGATGGCCACCCTGCGCACGTTGTTCACCGAGTACGCGTCAGCACTGGCCATCGACCTTTGTTTTCAAAACTTCGATGCCGAACTCGCCACGCTGCCCGGTGAGTACGCCGCGCCCGGCGGTGCTTTGCTGCTGGCGCTGGTGGATGGCGAGCCGGCCGGCTGCGTGGCCATGCGCGCGCTGCCGGAATCGGACCACGTTAACGCCTGCGAGATGAAGCGGCTGTACGTCAGGCGCGCGTACCGCCGCTTCGGCCTCGGCCGCCTGCTGACGCAGCAGCTGATGGAGCAGGCCACGCAGGCTGGCCACAGCTGCATGCTGCTGGACACGCTGGACGACATGGAAGCCGCACGCGGCCTGTACACGTCGCTCGGCTTCCAGGAAGTGCCGCCCTACTACTTCAACCCGATCCCGGGTGCGCACTACTTGAAGGTCGAGTTGGACGCCCCGGGCTCACGCTGGTGAAATGAAGCGATGAAAGCCATTCCGCCGCCCGGCAGTGCCGAGTTCGAAGCGCTGCTGCACACCATCCGCTTCCCGGGCGACTGCGACCCGGCCGAGACGCGCGAATGGCTGGATTCGCTGGCCACGCTGGTGCGCGCGGGCGGCGCTGAGCGCGCGCGCTTCGTGCTGAGCGCGCTGCAGGACGAAGCGCGCCGCCACGCGCTGGCCTGGCAGCCGCAGCGGCAGACGCCCTACCTCAACACGATCGGCCTGCACGAGCAGGCGGCCTTCCCCGGTAACCTGGAGATCGAGCAGCGCCTGGCCGCAGTGATGCGCTGGAACGCGCTGGCCATGGTCGTGCGGGCCAACGCACGGCAGGGCGAACTGGGTGGGCACATTGCGAGTTATGCATCGGCAGCAGATTTGTTTGAGGTCGGCTTCAACCACTTCTTCCGCGCGCGGCACGGCGGGCATGGCGGTGACCTGGTGTTCTTCCAGCCGCACTCCGCACCCGGCGTGTATGCACGCGCCTTTGCCGAAGGCCGCTTGAGCGAAGACGATCTGGATCACTACCGACAGGAGGTCAGCGCTGCGGCTGTGCGTACTGCAAGCCGGCCGGTGCGCGGCCTCAGCAGCTATCCGCACCCGTGGTTGATGCCGGATTTCTGGCAATTTCCGACCGGCTCGATGGGGCTCGGTCCGCTGTCGGCTGTCTACACGGCGCGCTTCATGCGGTATCTCGAACACCGCGGGTTGATGCCGGCATCGCAACGCCGCGGTCCAGATGCTCACGCGGCAGAACGCCGCGGTCCAGACGATCACGCGGCAGAACGCCGCGGTCCAGACGATCACGCGGCAGAACGCCGCGTGTGGGGCTTCTGGGGCGACGGTGAGATGGACGAGCCCGAATCGCTGGCCGGCTTGAGCCTGGCCGCGCGAGAAAATTTGGACAATCTCGTGTTCGTCGTCAACTGCAATCTGCAGCGCCTGGACGGCCCGGTGCGCGGCAACGGTCGCATCGTCGATGAGCTGGAGACGGTGTTTGCCGGCGCCGGCTGGCACGTCATCAAGCTGGTCTGGGGCAGCGATTGGGATGCGCTGTTCGCGCGCGACCACACGCAGGCGCTGGCACGTGCTTTTGCACGCACCGTGGACGGCCAGTTCCAGACCTTCAGCGCCAACGACGGCGCCTACAACCGCGACAAGTTCTTCGGCCAAAGCCCGGAGCTGCAGGCACTCGTCGGCGCGATGACCGACGACGAGATCGACCGCCTGCACCGCGGCGGCCATGACCTGGTGAAGATCCACGCTGCCTACGCCGCCGCGGTTGCGCACCGCGGCGCGCCGGTGGTCATCCTGGCCAAGACCATGAAGGGTTACGGCATGGGCAGCGCCGGCCAGGGCCGCATGACCACGCACCAGCACAAGAAGCTGGACGGCCAGGAGCTGGTGAATTTCGTGCGCCGTTTTCACCTGCCGATGAGCGACGACGACGCGCGTGCACAGCGCTTTTTCCGCCCGCCCGCAGGCAGTGTCGAAGCGGTGTACCTGCATCAGCGCCGTGCCGCACTCGGTGGTGCGCTGCCGGCGCGCCAGACCGCGGCACTTGCGCTGCCGCTGCCGGCGGTGGCCGACTTCGGCGCCTTTGCTCTGCAGGCCACCGGAAAGGAGATGAGCACGACGATGGTCTTCGTGCGGCTGTTGTCCAACCTGCTGAAGCTGCCCGTGCTGGGGCCGCGCGTGGTGCCCATCGTCGCTGACGAAGCGCGCACCTTCGGCATGGCGAGCCTGTTCCGGCAGGTCGGCATCTACGCGCCGCAGGGCCAGACCTACGAGCCCGAAGACGCAGCCAGCCTGATGAGCTACCGCGAATCGCGCGACGGCCAGATTCTGGAAGAGGGCATCACCGAGGCCGGCGCGATGGCCTCGTGGACGGCCGCGGCCACCAGCTACAGCACGCACGGCCTGGCGATGCTGCCGTTCTACATCTACTACTCGATGTTCGGCTTTCAGCGCGTGGGCGATCTGATCTGGGCCGCCGCTGACCAGCGCTCGCGCGGCTTCCTGATCGGCGCCACCTCGGGCCGCACGACGCTGGGCGGTGAAGGCCTGCAGCACCAGGACGGCCACAGCCAGCTGATGGCCAGCACCGTGCCCAACTGCATCGCCTACGACCCCGGCTTCGCGTACGAGCTGGCGCTGATCGTGCAGCACGGGCTGCGCCGCATGCTCGGCAGCGCAGACCAAGCGCCGCACGACGTGTTCTTCTACATCACGGTGATGAACCAGAACCACGCCCAGCCTTCGCTGCAGGACGATGGCAACGGCGCTGTGCAGGACGGTGTGCTCAAAGGCCTGTACGCCTTGCCTGGGGCGCTGCCGGAGCACGCAACGGAGCACGCAACGGAGCAGGCAACCGAGCACGCAAGCAAGGACGCAATTGAGCACGCAATTGAGCACCTAATTGAGCACCTGCCTGGTTTCCCAACTGAGCACTCAACTGAGCACCCGGTTCGGTGCACGCTGGTTGGCAGCGGCGCGATCCTGCACGAGGTGTTGCAAGCCGCACGCTGGTTGCACGAGCACTGGCATGTGACGGCGCAGGTGTGCAGCGCCACCAGCTTCAGCGAACTGGCGCGCGACGGCATGGCTTGTGAGCGCCAGCGCGTGCTGGGCGCTGACGCCGCCGTGCCGTGGGCCACGCAGGTGCTGCAGGCTACGCAGGGGCCCATCGTGGCCGCCACCGACTACGTGCGCGCAGTGCCCGAGCAGCTGCGCGCCTGGGTGCCGGCGGGTCGGCGTTACGTCACGCTGGGCACCGACGGCTTCGGCCGCAGCGACGGCCGCGCGCGTCTGCGCGAGTTCTTTGAAGTCGGCGCGCGCGACATCGTGCTGCGCGCGCTGCAGGCGCTGGCCGACGACGGTGTGATCGACGCCGGCGTGCCGGCTGCAGCGCGCCAGCGCTACGGCATCACGGCCGGGCCGCACCCGTGGACGGTCTGACGCGGCGGTGACCGCTCGTCGCCGTGCTCGTCCGCGTGCTTGCTTGCAAGCTTGTTTGCGTGCTGTCCAGGTCTCGTTAGCGTGCGCCCCGGCACGCGCCAGGCCGCGCCGGGCCGCGCCGGGTCGCATCCAGCTCTACCTGTCCCTGTCCGCCGGCCGACGGGCACGCTGGCCTCCTACTTGCCCGCCGGCTGGCCTGCTTGCGGCATCATCTAACGCAAGGCCTTCAACGCCCACCTCCGGAGACCACCATCACGACATCCATCGAACTCCGCGCCGGCGATCTGCGCCTGGCCCTGCGCCCCGACCTCGGCGGCGCTATCGCCGGCCTGTGGCTGGCCGACCTGCCGGTGCTGCGCAGCACCGAGCCCGCGGCGCTGGACAGCGCGCGGCAGTCGGGCTGCTTCCCGCTGGCGCCCTATTCCAACCGCCTGGGCTACCGGCGCTTTCGCTGGCAGGGGCATGACCACACCACGGCGCCCAACTTCGACGACAGCCCGCACAGCCTGCACGGCGTGGCCTGGCAGCGGCCGTTTCAGCTGCTGTCGCACAGCGCCACCGAAGCCGAGATGGCCTGCACGCACACGCCCGATGCGGACTGGCCCTTTGCCTTTGAAGTGCGCCAGCGCCTGGTGCTGACGCCGGACGCGCTGGAACTGCACATGGCCTTCACCAATCATGAAAAACAGCCGCAGCCGGTCGGCCTGGGCTGGCACCCGTACTTCCTGCGCCGCACCCACAGCCGGCTGCACATCGAGCTCACCGACCGCTGGGAAAGCGATGCCAGCGGCCTGCCGACGCGCCGCGTGCCGCAGCCGGGCATCGACAGCGAGGTCACGCACCTGGCCTTCGATCACTGCTTCGAAGGCTGGCGCGGGCCGGCGCGCATCCGCGACGAAAAACTGTCGATGCGGCTGACGTCGTCGCTGCCGTACCTGGTGGTCTGCACGCCCGAGAACAAACCGTATTACTGCGTCGAGCCAGTGAGCCACGTCAACAACGCCATCCACATGGCCGAGCCGGCAGCACACGGCCTGCGCAGTGTGGCCGCCGGCGAGACCTTCGACGCCTGGATGAAGCTGGAGATCGGCCGCGCATGATGGTTTTCGACGCGCTGCCGGTGCCGCCTTGCCGCTTGGGTGAATCACCGTTCTGGCACCCCGACGAAGCGGCGCTGTATTGGTGCGACATCCCGGGCCGCGCTTTGCACCGCTGGCACCCGGCCAGCGCCGCGCACCGGCAGTGGGACTTGCCCACCGAGCCCGGCTGCTGCGTGCCGATGCCGGGCGGCCTGCTGTTGCTGGCGATGCGCGACGGGCTCTTTCGATTCGACCCCGCCAGCGGTGAACGCCAGCGCCTGGCCAAGCCGCCGTACGACCCCGCGCACGAGCGCTTCAACGACGGCAAGGCCGATCCGCAAGGCCGGCTGTGGGTGGGCACGATCTACGAGCCGCGCGCACCCGCGCAGGCTGCGCTGTACCGCTGGGCCGGCGGCCAGCTGCAGCGGCAGCTCGGCGATGCGGTGGTCAGCAACGGCCTGGCCTTCAGCCCCGACGGCGCCACGATGTACTGGGCCGACACGCCCACGCACCGTGTCATGGCCTACCGCTTCGACGCCGCTGCGGGCACGCTGTCGGCACCGCGGGTTTTGATGCAGTTCGAGCCGCGCGCTGCAGGCCAGTCCTTGGCCGACTACGGCGGCCGGCCCGACGGCGCGGCAGTCGACAGCGAAGGTGCGTACTGGGTCGCGATGTTCGAAGGCCAGCGGCTGGTGCGCATCGCACCCGATGGCCAGGTCCTGCAAGTGCTGCCGCTGCCGGTGCGCTGCGCCACGATGCCGTGTTTCGGCGGCGCTGACCTGCGCACGCTGTACGTCACCACCGCGCGCGATAAACGCCCGGCCGACGAGCTGGCCGCGCAGCCGCTGGCCGGCTGCGTGCTGCACACCCGTGTCGATGTGGCTGGGCTGCCGGTGCACTTCGCGCGATGAACCACGCCGGAGCGCCTGCGGCGTGGCCCCGCGAGGGGCGGCCGCCAGCGGCCTGGCTAAGCCGGTTGTGCCGCGGCTGCTTGGAGGCTTAGGGCCGCCGTGTTCACCATGAGCACACCGCTGCCGCGTGATGCGCTGCTGGCGCGCTGGCGCGCACCGCAGGAGTGGGATCTGGCCGTCATCGGCGGCGGCGCGGTCGGCCTGGGCGTGGCGCTGGACGCCGCGGTGCGCGGCTTCAGCGTCGTGCTGGTCGAGGCCCAGGACTTCGCCAAAGGCACCTCGTCACGCGCCACCAAGCTGGCACACGGCGGTGTGCGCTACCTCGCGCAGGGTGATATCGGCCTCGTGCGGGAAGCCCTGCACTAGCGCGGCGCACTGCTGGCCAACGCGCCGCATGTGGCGCAGCGCCTGCCTTTCGTGATGCCGGCCTACCACTGGTGGGAGCGCGGCTTCTACGGCGCGGGCCTGAAGGCCTACGACGTGCTGGCCGGCCGCCAGGGGCTGGGCGGTACCGAGTGGCTCAGCGCCGCCCGCACGCGTGAGTTGCTGCCCGGCGTGCAAGGCCGCGGCCTGCATGGCGGCGTGCGTTACTGGGACGGCCAATTCGACGACGCGCGGCTAGCGCTGCTGCTGGCACGCACGGCGGCAGCACGCGGTGCGCTGGTCATCAACCGCTGCGAAGTTACGGGGTTGATCCGTGAACACGCCGCTGGCGTGGGGCAAGACGCTGCGCGAGTTGGCGGCCTGCATGACACCGCGCAGGTGCGCGTGCTCGATGACTCCACGCAGGTCGGCGGCGTGCACAACCCCGCGCCAGCAGACGGCCGGCGCGACAACGCGCAGGTGCGCGGCCTGCAGCTGCGCGACACCGAAAGCGGCGAAGCGCTGACGCTGCGCGCGCGCTGCGTCGTCAACGCCACCGGCGTGTGGGTCGACGCCATCCGCGACATGGACGCCGAGGCCGGCGCACCGCCGCGTGCACGGCTGGTGGCGCCCAGCCAAGGTGTGCACTTAGTGGTCGACCGCCAGTTTCTGCCCGGCGCGCATGCGCTGCTGGTACCCAAGACGGCCGATGGGCGGGTGCTGTTTGCGGTGCCGTGGCTGGGCAAGACGATCCTGGGCACCACCGATACGCCACGCCACGATCTGGCGCTGGAGCCCGAGCCGTTTGCCGACGAGGTGGCTTTCATCCTCGGTGAATCGGCGCGGTATCTGACGCGGGCGCCGCAGCGCAGCGACGTGCGCTCGGTCTGGGTGGGCCTGCGCCCGCTGGTGCGGTCCGAAGGCGACGACAGCGACAACACCAAGGCGCTGTCGCGCGAGCACACGGTGCTGGTCGGGCGCTCGGGCCTGGTCACCGTGACCGGCGGCAAGTGGACGACTTACCGCTCGATGGCTGAGGACGTGCTGGCGCGTTGCATGGCGCGCGGCTTGCTGCCGCACCGGCCGGGCGGCGTGACGGTGCGCCTGCCGCTGATCGGCGCTGCACCCGGGCGGCCGTTGGGCGAGCCGCCGGGCGAGCACCTGTACGGCAGCGAAGCGGCGCTGCTGCGCACGCTGCCCGGCGCCGACCGGTGGCTGTGGCGCGACACGCCAGCCGGCACATCCGCGCCCGCCGGCCTCAGTGAAGCGATGGTGCGTTTTGCCGCGCGCTACGAGATGGCGCGCGGCGTCGAAGACGTGCTGGCGCGGCGCTCGCGGTTGTTGTTTCTGGACGCCGCCGAAGCTGCACGCCAAGCCGACGCCGTGGCCGCAATCCTGGCCGAAGAACTCGGCCGCGCGATTGCCACCGACGGCTTCAAAGCGCTGGCCACGCAGTACCAGCGCCTGCCCTGAAGCGCCGGGGCTTTACGCGTTGGGCGAGCGGTGCGGCCTGCGAGCCGCACCGCTGGATCGAGCCGCGAGGGGCCCGAGCCGTCGGGCCCTTACGCGCCCGATCCGTACTTGACGCTGCAGCCGTAGGGCCGTGTTGTAGCTTGGCTCACCGGCTTGCCGGCGAGCGTCTCGGTCAACGCCACCTTGACGTGGTTGGTGGCGGTGGCAATGTCGGCCGCGTTCGACGACGGCTTGTTGTCGATGCCGCCGGCGTAGATCAACGTGCCTTTGGGGTCGACGATGTACAGGTGCGGCGTGGTGCGCGCGCCGTAGGCCTTGCCGACCTTGCCGTCGGCGTCGATCAATGTGGCCGTGGCGGCGGCTTTTTGGGCTTGCATCCACTGCGCCATGGCGGCCGGCGCCTTGTAGTCGCTCTGTTCGGGCGCGGTGGAGTTGACAGTCAGCCATATCACGCCCTGCGCTGTGGCATCTTTTTGCGTGCCCTGCATGTTGCCGCTGCCGTAATGCTTGACGACGTACGGGCAGCCCGGGTTGGCCCATTCCAGCACCACGTGTTTGCCTTTGAAATCAGCCAGCGAGACGGTCTTGCCGCTGGTGTCGGTGGCGCTGAAGGCAGGGGCCGGCTGGCCGACCGCGGCGGTGGCCAGCGCCGCACCCGCGGCGGTGAACAAGGTCGTGGCGATCAACAGTTTCAGCATGGATGTGCTCCGGTTGGGGTTTCGAACAACTAGTGCAGTGTTCGACACTGTGTGGAACATAAAACCGCGTCTCGTGCCCCCTGGCGTCGTTGCAAATCCTCGCGATGCAAAAGAGCATCGCTGCGGTTTGCGCCTAGCCAGACAGCCCGATCCATCGGTTTTCTAAAGTTCCACACAGCATCGAGCACGGCACTAGGACGGATCGGGCAGCGTGGCCAGTGCTTCGCGCACTTCGGCAACGCTCAGAATTTCGCTCAGCAATCTTGGCCCTGCACCTGGCAGGGCCCCCGGGGCATACAGCGCGTAGACCGGCACGCCGCTGCGGTTCAAGCGCGACAGCTCGGCGCTGATGGCAGCGTCACGGCGCGTCCAGTCGGCGCGCAGCAGCAGCACACGCTTGGCAGCCAGTGCCTGCTTGACCTCGGCACTGGCCAGCGTGGTGCGCTTGTTGAACTGGCAGGTCACGCACCACGCGGCGGTGAAGTCGACGAACACCGGCTGGCCTGCGGCCTGAGCTTGCGCCACGCGCTCGGCGCTCCAGGGTTGCCAGGCATCGGTGGTCGACGCTTCGGTGCCCGACGGCAGTGCGCCGGCTTGCGCCGCAGCGTCCTGGCGCAACGCCGGCAGCGCCCAGACAACAGCCGCCAGCGTCAGCACCACCGACACGGCGCCGAAGCCGCGCCGCGCGCGCGGCCCGAGCGCCGGCGAGCCCAGCGCCCAGGCTGCAAAAGCCAGCGCCACCAGCACCGCCAGCAATGCCGCGACACCGTCCACGCCCACCTGCACACCCAGCACCCAGACCAGCCACACCACGGTCGCAAACATCGGGAAGGCCATCAGCGTTTTGAAGTGCGCCATCCACACCCCCGGCCGCGGCAACAGGCGGGCCACCACCGGGCTCGCCGTGGCGGCCAGGTACGGCAGCGCCATGCCCAGGCCGAGTGCAGCAAACACCGCCAGCGCCTGCCAGGCCGGCAGCGTGATCGCCGCGCCGAGTGACGCGCCCATGAAAGGCGCGGTGCAGGGCGAAGCCACGGCCACCGCCAGCACACCGGTGAGGAAAGAATCGACCACCGGGTGGCGCGCCCGCGCCGCAGCCCAGGAGCTGGGCAGCACCGAGCGCATCTCGTACACGCCGGCCAGGTTCAGGCCGATCAGCGTGAACAGCGCCGCCAGCGCCGCCACCACACCGGGCGACTGCAACTGGAAGCCCCAGCCCAGTTGTTGACCGCCCGAGCGCAGTACCAACAGCAACGCGGCCAGTGCCACGAAGCTCAGCACCACGCCGGCCGTGTAGGCCAGGCCGCCGGCGAGTCGGCCGCGCCGGGCTGTCTGATGCGCCCCGTGCGCCCCGTGTGCCGCAAAGCCCACGACCTTGAGCGACAGCACCGGGAAGACACAGGGCATCAGGTTCAGCAAAGCGCCACCGGCCAGCGCGAGCACCAGCGCCAGCAGCCACGATGTCGACGCGTTGCCGGCCGCCGGTGTCGTGACCTGCGCGTCGCCCAGTGAAGGCAGTGCCGGCGGCGGCGCCACGGCCGGCCAGGGTGTGGTGACCGCCACCTGCACCTGCAGGCCGGCACGCTGGCTTTCGCTGATCAGCACCGCAGGCATGGCCACGGGTGACTCGCTGCGCTGCGGGTCCAGCGCGATGCGCGCGGTCCAGCTGCCGCCCTGCCAGCTGGCCTGCGGCACCGCCGCGTTGTTGATGACGCCCGGCGTCTCGGGCAGGAAGCCGAGCGTGCGGCCCTGCCACGCTGCCGGCAGGCCGTTGATGCGGACGACCAGCTCGCTGCCCTCGACCGCGGCGCTGCCCTGCGCGCCCGGCACCGGCTGCGGCAGGGCAGCCTGCGCGGCGGCAAACAGCGCGCTGTGTGCGGCGGTGCTGCTTTGCGCCGGCAACCGCAACGCGAACTCACCGCTTTCCGGAATGCACACGTCCTTGCACACCAGCCATTCGGCGCGCAGCTTCACATCCAGCGCCGTGGCATTGAAGCCGGCCGGCACCGTGATGGCCACCGGCAGCAGCAGCGTGCCTTCGTAGCCGAAGTTCATCAGCGGTCCGATCGGCAAGCGCTGCGGCGTCGGCCACTGAATCTGGCCGGTGCTGATGCCGGCCGGCAACGTCCACGTCAGCGTGGTCGGCAGGCCGGAGTCGCCGGGGTTCTTCCAGTAGGTGTGCCAGTGTGGCTGGTGATCGATCTTCAAGCCCAGCCACAGCGGCTTGCCGGAGGCGACGCCATCAGGCGCATGCGCCACCAGCTCGGCACGCACCTGCGGGGTGGTGACGACTGCAGACGAGGTCGCCGCCAGGGCAGGCCATGACAACGCCAAGAGGCTAAGCGCGAAACCCAGCTTTCCGCCGCAGAACCGGCTTTGTCGGTGTGCTGGCGGACGGCCTTGCGGCTTGCAGGCCGTAAGGCGCTCGCCAGCCACTTGCCAGCGCGTAAGCGCTGGCTCGGTGCAGGCTCGCCCCCCATAGGAAAAAGAGTGCGCAAGCAAGGGCGGAGAGTCCATAACTTATTGTGCGGCGCCACGCCGCTGCAGCGTGCGCGTCTGGCCGATGGCAAGCAGGAAGAAGTCGCCTTCGGCCACACCCGATGCGGCACGCGCGCGGGCCAGTGCACGCGGTGGTTCATCCAGTGCTTCGTCGGTCAACTCGAAAGTGCCCCAGTGAATGCCCAGCGATTGGCGTGCGCCCAGGTCTTTGTGCATGCGCAACGCTTCGTCGGGATTCACGTGCTGTTCTTTCATGAACCAGCGCGGCTCGTAGGAGCCGACCGGGATCAGCGCAATGTCGAAGCCGCGGCCCTGCTGACGGTCTGCGAAGCGCCGCGCGACGTCGCTGAAATCGGTGCTGTAGCCGGTGTCGCCGGCAAAGAACAGGTGCGCGTCGGTCGAAAAAAAGGCCCAGCCGCCCCACAGCGTCTGCAGCCGGTCGGTCAAGCCGCGGCCTGACCAATGCTGCACCGGCGTCATCACCACTTCCACGCCACCCAGCCGGTGCGATTGCCACCAGTCCATCTCGACCACGTTGTCTATGCCCTGTTCGGCCATCCAGGCTTTAAGACCCAGCGGCACCAGAAACAGCGGCGGCCCACCGGCTTGGGCATTGAGCGCACGCAGCGAAGGCGCGTCGCAGTGGTCGTAGTGGTTGTGCGAGATGACTACCAGATCGATGCGCGGCAGCTCGTTCAAGGCCAGGCCCGGTGGCTGCGCACGCTTGGGGCCGGCAAACGACACCGGCGACGCGCGCTCGGAAAAGATCGGGTCGGTCAGCACGCTGATGCCGCCCAGCTGCGCCAGCACCGTGGCATGACCGATCCAGGTCACGGCCGGCTCCATCGCCGCGCCGGCGCTTGCGTTGCCGGTGATGAAAGCCAGGTCCGGCGCAACCTGCGGTGTCGGCGTTTGTGGTGGCGGGGGCAGGCCGTGGCGCATCGCGTTCCAGCGCCAGCGCATCAGATCGGCCAAGCCGCGCGGGGCGAAATCCATGTGGTTGTTTTGAAAGCCGCCGCTGCGGTGGTGCGGTGGCAGGTCGGCCGGCGGTGTGCTCTGCGCCACTGCCGGCAGCGCGTTCAGCAGCAACAGGGGCAACGACAAGAGCAGCAACGAAGGCAGCGACAGTGGCAATAGCGGCGACAACAGCGGCGGCGGCATAGATCGGGCGCGCTGCCGTGGACGAATGGGCGTAGGCATCTGCGAATGATCCCAGCACGGCCGACAGCGTGCACACCCTTGCCGCATGCGCGGGTCTTTGCCTGCGCGCACGCTGACGACAGGACCTGCCGCCCGGTAGGCCATCGATCTCTGCGGGTTTCTTCGTATAATCGATTGGCTTTGCTGACTACATCCGCGGATCGCTCGACAAGCCGCCCGATGAGCGCATGAACACCTGGGACGATCAACAAGACGGCATGGACGGCAACGCCGGCAGGCACTTCATGCCGCTGACGAAAGAGCAGGCGTCGGCACTGCGCATGAAAGAGCCGCCGCTGTCGCCCTGGCGCGTGCTGGGTGTGCAGGCGGCAGTCGGTTTGGTGGCGGCATTGCTGGCAGTGCTGTTCACGTCCGGGCAAGGGGTTGCGTGGTCGCTGTTGTACGGCGCAGCTACCGTGGTGGCGCCGGGTGCCTTGTTGGCGCGCGGCATGACGAGCCGGCTGTCGAGCCTGTCGCCCGCCGGCAGCGCCGTCAGTTTCATGCTGTGGGAGATGGTCAAGATTGGGGTTTCGATTGCCATGCTCGCGCTGGCGCCGAAGCTCGTGCAGCCCCTGGTCTGGCCGGCGTTGCTGGTCGGTCTGGTGTTGTGCATGAAGGTGTACTGGCTGGCGCTTTTGTGGCGGCCGTCGGTGAAGAACAAATAATCGAGCAACACAAGGCTGGCCCTCGCATGGCAACCACAGCAGGACAAGAACTCACCGCAGGCGAGTACATCCGCCACCACCTGGGGCACCTGCAGACGGGCCCACAAAGCGGCATCGCCGACTTCACGGTGCTGAATATCGACTCTGCCTTCTGGGCCGTGGCGATGGGTGTGCTGGGTTGCGGTTTGCTGTGGTGGGCCGCGCGCAAAGCCACCTCCGGTGTGCCGGGCCGCTTCCAGGCGGCGGTTGAAATACTGGTTGAGATGGTCGACGCGCAAGCCAAAGGCATCGTCCACAGCGCCGAAAGCCGCAAGTTCGTTGCCCCGCTCGCGTTGACCGTGTTCGTCTGGATTTTCCTGATGAACGCAATGGACTTGCTGCCGGTCGACCTCATTCCGACCCTCTGGCACACCGTTGGACCCGCCCTCGGCTTCAAGGACTACATGCGTGTGGTGCCCACCGCCGACCTGTCGGTGACGATGGGACTGGCGCTGGCGGTGCTGCTGATCTGCCTGTACTACAACGTCAAGATCAAAGGCGCCGGCGGCTGGATGCACGAGCTCATCAGCGCGCCCTTCGGTGCCAAGTGGTATTTGGCGCCGTTCAATCTGCTGATGCAGATCATCGAGTTCCTGGCCAAGACGGTCAGCCATGGCATGCGGCTGTTCGGCAACATGTACGCCGGTGAGTTGATCTTCTTCCTGATCGCGTTGATGGGTGGCGCGTTCACGCTGACATTCACGGGCGTCTTTCTCGGCCTGGGCCATGTGATCGCCGGAACGCTGTGGGCCATCTTCCACATCCTGATCATCACGCTGCAGGCCTTCGTCTTCATGATGTTGACGCTGGTCTACATCGGGCAGGCGCACGACACGCATTGAGCCGGTTCACCGATTTCTCCCCCCGTTCTCTCTTTCCCTCGTTCCCTTTTTCTTATTGAATTTCACTGGAGCAAAAAAATGGAAGTTATCAGCTTTGTCGCCATCGCCGTCGGTCTGATCATCGGCCTGGGTGCGCTGGGCGCTTGTATCGGCATCGGCATCATGGGCAGCAAGTACCTCGAAGCAGCTGCGCGCCAGCCCGAACTGATGGGCGAGTTGCAAACCAAAATGTTCCTGCTGGCCGGCCTGATCGACGCGGCCTTCATCATCGGTACCGGTATTGCGCTGTGGTTCGCCACCGTCAACCCGTTCCTGGCGCAGATCGCGAACCTGCCGAAGTAAGACAACCCGCGGAGCAGCTTCGGCTGCGCCGTCAAAAGGGGAAAGCCCGTGGTGCCGGCCAAGCCGGTTCCGGGGCTGTTGTCTGGTGAATGCCTTAACGAATGCTTTAACTGAGCGAGGCCACAAGTTGAGCATCAACGCGACATTGTTTTTCCAGATGGTCGTGTTCCTGATCCTGGTCGGGTTCACGATGAAGTTCGTCTGGCCGCCCATTGCCAAGGCTCTGGACGAACGTGCGAGCAAGATTGCCGAGGGGCTGTCGGCCGCAGACCGCGCCAAGTCAGAACTGGCTGCGGCCAACAAGCGAGTCGAATCCCAACTGTCGGCTGCGCGGGACGACGCCAACAAGCGCTTGGCCGACGCCGAGCGTCTGGCCCAGCAAATGGTCGAAGAGGCCAAAGGCCGGGCTTCTGAGGAGGCCGCCAAGATCATTGCTGCTGCACGGGCCGAGGCCGAACAGGAATCGGTCAAAGCGCGCCAGGTGCTGCGCGATCAGGTGGCCGGCCTTGCGGTCAAGGGCGCCGAGGCGATCCTGCGCAAGGAAGTCAACGCCGCGGTCCATGCCGAGCTGCTGGGCCGCCTGAAGGCGGAGCTTTGAGATGGCCGAGTTGGCAACCATCGCGCGCCCTTACGCCGAAGCGCTGTACCGGTCGGCCGGCAGCAACACCCCGGCGCTGACTGCTTTGACCTTGCAAATGGCCGTGTTGGCGCGGCTTGCCGGCAGCGCCGAGCTGCTGCGGTTTGCCGACAACCCCAAGGTCACGCCGGCGCAAGTGCAGACGCTGATGGTCGGTGTGGCGCAGCAGCAGAACACGGCGCTGGACGGCAAGGTCGTCAATCTGCTGCAAGCGGTGCTGGACAACGGCCGCCTGGCCGCGCTGCCCGAGATTGCGGTGCAGTTCCAGGCCTTGGCCAACGCCGGCTCGGGCGTGTCGGACGCGCTGATCCAGAGCGCCTTTGCGATCGACGGCGCGGCGCTGGCCGACGTTGTCACGGCGCTGGAAAAGCGCTTTGCGCGCAAGCTGAATGCCAAGGTCGAAGTGACGCCGGAGCTGATCGGCGGTGTGCGCGTGGTGGTCGGTGACGAGGTGCTGGATACCTCGGTGAAGGCCCGTCTTGAACAGATGAAGCTGGCGCTGACCGCGTAGGTCGGCGTGCTTCCGAAGGAAACCCCATGAATCTGAACCCCGCAGAAATTTCCGAGCTGATCAAGAGCCGCATCGAGGGTCTGTCCGCCTCGGTCGACATCAAGAATCAGGGCACGGTCGTGTCCGTTACCGACGGCATCGTGCGTGTGCACGGCCTGTCCGACGTGATGGCCGGCGAGATGCTCGAATTCCCACCGACCGCCGCGGGCCAGCCGACCTTCGGCTTGGCATTGAATCTGGAGCGCGACTCCGTCGGCTCGGTGATTCTTGGCGAGTACGAGCACATCAGCGAAGGCGATGTCGTCAAGTGCACGGGCCGCATTCTGGAAGTGCCGGTGGGGCCCGAGCTGATCGGCCGTGTCGTCAATGCCTTGGGCCAGCCGATCGACGGCAAGGGCCCGATCAACGCCAAGATGACCGACGTGATCGAGAAGGTTGCGCCCGGTGTCATCGCGCGCAAGAGCGTGGACCAGCCGGTGCAGACCGGCCTCAAAGCGATCGACTCGATGGTGCCGATCGGCCGCGGTCAGCGCGAGCTGATCATCGGTGACCGCCAGACCGGCAAGAGCGCGGTGGCGGTCGACACGATCATCACCCAGAAGGGTCAGAACATGACCTGCGTGTACGTCGCCATCGGGCAAAAGGCGTCCACCATCAAGAACATCGTGCGTGCGCTGGAGGCCAACGGAGCGATGGACTACACCATCGTCGTCGCGGCCAGTGCTTCTGAATCGGCGCCGATG
>JAJAZC010000024.1 GCA_026785885.1 Rubrivivax sp. | reverse complement strand
CCTCCCCCCGTTGCGGCGCCCGCGGCGCTGGGTTACCCCACACTGCCCCACCACGGGGGCGGGCCGCGCCGCGCCCCGGGCGGGCGCGCGGGGGCCTCCGGCCAGGCCGGGGCGGCAGCCGGCCAGCGCCACCAGCAGCGCATAGACCGTGCCTTTGAGCAGGCCGATGAGTACATGCGGCAGCGTCAGCGCCTGCGCGCTCTTCAGCACATATTCCAACGGCGTCACTCCGAAAATCAGCACCGCCACGCCCCAGCCCACGGCCATGCCCACCAACGCGGCAAACACCGTCAACAGCGGCCCCATCAAGGTCAATGCCAGCACGCGCGGCAGCACCAGGTGCTCAATGGGATCGATGCCCATGGTCTGCAGCGCGTCGATCTCTTCATTGGCGCGCATGCTGCCCAGCTGCGCCGCAAAGGCCGCGCCGACACGCCCGGACAGCACGATGCCCACCAGCAGCGCGGCAATCTCCCGCATCACGCCCACCGTCACCAGATCGGCGATGTAGGTCTGCGCGCCGAACTGCACCAGCTGCTCCGCGCCCATGTAGGCAACGATCAGCCCGACGAGAAAGCTCACCAGTGCAACGATTGGCAGGCTGCGCGGGCCGGTCTGCTCTATCTGCCAGACCAGGTCCGATGCGCGCATGGCGGTGCGGCCACGCAAAAGCCGCAGCAGCGCCAGCAGCACATCGCCCACGAAACTGAGCGTGGTGGCGCTGCGGGCCGCACTGGCGCGGGCCTGCTGCCCCACGCCGCGCAGCGCACGCTGCAGCGGCCGGGTGCGCGGCGGGGTGCTTGTCGTGCTGGTGCTGCTGGCATCGGCGCTGCTGGTGCCGGCTGCAGGCGTGGCCGGGGCTTCACCCGGCAAGGCCAGGTTCAGGATCTGCCGCAGGCCGGCGGGCAGGCCCTGCAAATCCAGCACCAGGGCCGGCCGCATCAACGGCGACAGCCGTTGCCACAACGCAGAGGCCAGGCGTGTGTCCCAACTGCCCAGCGTCTGGCCGTCGATGCTCAACCGTGTCGATTGGCCTTCATGCGCTTCGAGCAGCAAAGCCGGTGGTGGCTCGGGCAGCGCGACACCGCTGCCACGCCAATCACCGGCCAGCTGCAACGCCCAGCGGCCGGCTTCGCCTTGCCACCGGCCCTGCGGGTGGGCATGGGTCGGCGCGGGCGGGGTGGTCATCTACGCCGTTAGGCAAGTGCGGTGCCTAGCCCTCTTGTCGGCGCCGGATGTGGGCAATGTCCTACGAACAAAGGCGCTGCATGCCGCCGTCCTGTCGCGGCGCCTAACCACAACGTTGCGCGTAGCGGCGTATCAGCATCGCGCACCGCGTGACGTTCACGCCGGTATTTCAGCCTGGAGTTCAACATGAAAAACACAGCATCGCAGTTCCGTTCTTGCCCGAGCCGCGCCCAGCGCGCAGCCCTTGCAGTGGCCGCCGCAGCGGCGCTGCTGGCCACCGGCTGTGAATCGATGAGCGAGCGTCAACGCGGCACGGCGCAAGGCGCTGGCGTTGGTGCCGTGGCTGGCGCGGTTATCGGCAATGCATCGGGCAACAACGCCGGCCGCGGCGCCGTCATCGGCGGTGCCATCGGCGCAGTGGCCGGCAACCTGTGGTCCAAGCGCATGGAAGACAAGCGCCAGGCCATGGCCAAGGCCACCGAAGGCACCGGCATCGCGGTGGACCGCACAGCAGACAACAAGCTCAAGGTCAACGTGCCCAGCGACGTGAGCTTCGACACCGGCCGCGCCGACATCAAGCCACAGATGCGCCCGGTGCTGGACGAGTTGGGCCGCAACCTGGACCCCAATGTCGGCATCACCATCGTCGGCCACACCGACAGCACCGGCAGCGACGCCATCAACGAGCCGCTGTCGCGCGAGCGGGCTTCGGCTGTGCGGGATTACCTGTCCGCCCGCGGTGTCGCCGCCGGCCGTGTCGTCGTGCAAGGCCGCGGCGCACGCGAACCGGTGGCCAGCAACACCAGTGATAGCGGGCGAGCGCAGAACAGGCGGGTGGAGATCTTCCTGTCGGAAGCGGCGTCTTGACGGGGTTGCCGGTGCAAGCCGGTGACGGTATGTCGGAGAAGCTGACAAGTGAGCGCTTCGATATGGCGTCGCCGTCTCCAACCTCTTGATACAACGGCGTTTTTCGGAAGCGGCGCTGCTCTTGCGATTGAAGTGCGGATTCCCCGATTTCAGGGGTTTCGACACACCTTCAACAAGAGAAACGCCATGACCTCAAAACTCATTCAAGCCGGCGGCGTGCTGTGCGCGTTGGCGATCGCCTCAGCAGCGCATGCCGGCGTCATCGTCGGCGCCAGCTCGGCCACAGCCAGCAGTTCTTTCCCGGACCCCGTTTTCGGCACTGTTGCCAACCTCATCAACCAGGGCGGTCTGGCCACCGGCTACATCTCCGGTGTGACCGACTTCGCCACGTACCTAGCGGGCAATCCGCAGCACACCATCCAGTCTCCGGGTGCCGAGTGGTTTACGCCGTTCGGTGCAACGTCGGCGACGCTTACCTTTAATCTGGGTTCTGTGCTGACGATTGCCAGCGTTGCCGCGTGGGTCGACGAGTTCTGGGGCGCTGGCAACATCGACGTCCTGACTTCGACCGACGGCGTCAGCTTCGCCAGCGTCGGCAGTTTTGTGCCGACCGACTGGGCCACCGCAGTGTCCAGCTACAGCGCCGACGTGTTTTCCTTTGCCGCCACCGCGGCCCAGTTCGTGCGCCTGAACCTCAGCAACTGCCCACAGCCGCTGAGCCAGGCCGGTGGTGGCTGCGGCATGGGCGAAGTCGCCTTCGAAGCCGTGACCGGCCGCGTCCCTGAGCCGGCTTCGCTGGCGCTTGCCGGTTTGGCGCTGGCTGGTCTGGCCGTCAGCCGCCGCCGCAAGGCAGTCTGAAACGCCAAACCGCGCTCCCGGCGCCAACGGCTAGATCGCAACGCCCCGCACCGCGGGGCGTTGTTGTTTGCGGCCCGGAAACAGTCCGTGCTGCTTGCTGAGCGGTGTGTAGGCCGAACCGCACAGCGCAATGCGGCGCTTGCCGATGGCCGTGCGCCGGGTGCCCTTGCAGCATGCCTTCTCTTGTTTCATTCAACGGAGTTCAGCATGAATAGCAACCAGATCAAGGGCGCCGCCAAGGACACAGCAGGCGCCGTGCGTCGCAAAGTCGGTGAAGCCGTGGGCAGCACCGAGCAGCAATTGAAGGGCGCTCGCGATCAAGCCGAAGGCAAAGTCCAAAAGGCCGCGGGTAATGTGCAGGAGCGCGCTGAAGACAAGCTGGACGACGTGGCACGCAAGACGCCGTAAATCCGGACTGAGCCTAGAGTTGGGCCGGCTCTTGGTAGAGCTGGCCCCGTTCATTCTCAAGGCTCGCGAAACCGGGTTTCCGGGTGCGGGCGGCGACATCGTCGCATTGCAGGGCCATCAGTACCGGAGGGGACAGCCGCATGCTCGGCGGCAGGCCAGCACCGAATTCAGCGGCTCGCTGTTCGGCGGCTCCAGCGCTCCCTGCGGTTGCAGCTGAGGCTGCGACTGCACCAAAGGCTGGCTGCTGCGGCAGCGCAACGGCGCGCGTACCGCACCCACCCCCGCGACTTCGGTCAAGATTCTGGAGAGCAAGCTGCAGCTGGACCCGGCCAGTAGGTGAAGCTGTAGTCGGCGCAGCCGGGCGTAAGTTGCCAGGGTGTGTTCAGCGGCCCTGGGAATCCTTGCAAGCCCCGCCGATGCGTTTGCCGGTAGACACCATGAACATGCCGTCGCCGCCGGCGCGCATGTTGATGTTTTGCTTGAAGGTGTTGGCCTTGGTCGTGAGCTCGCCGCTGCCGGTCATTGCATCCTTGCCGGTGCAGGCCATTTTGAAGCGCATGGTGTTGCCCGTTTGCTTGACATCGGTGATGGCGCAATTCTTGTCGTCGCCCTAATTGACGGGCTTGCTCTCGTCGCCTTTGAGCCGGCAAAACTTGACGGGCTGCCCGCCGGGCATCGCCGGCATGCCTTTTATTTCCATCTGGGTGCTGATCTCCCACCATTCGCCGTCTCCAGCAGCCAGGGCCGGCTGAATCGGGTTGAACAAGATTGCTGTGAGCGTGATGCTGATCAGGTGTTTCATGGTTTCCCTTGCGGTTGAAGAAAGGCCCATTCGGCGGCGTCCATTCACTGCCGTTACTTGAATAGGTTGGCCCAGATGTCTGCACGCGACACGCCGTACTGCGGCCACACGGCAATGGCATTGCCGGTGCCATCGACAGCCACTTGGGGCGCCACAGAACCACCGCCAGCCGCCGTGCTGTCGATCAGCGTGGCCACGACCCAGCCGGAGCCGGCTGCATAGCGGTTAGCCCACGTGTGGTTGCCCTGGTTCCACACGGCCGTGGCATTGCCTGCGGCATCCATTGCGATTTGCGCAAAGCCACCGGTGGTGTACGTGCCCGAGTCGTCGATGCGCCCGGCGGTGCCGCCGATGCCTGCGACGTACCGGCGCGCCCAGATGCTGGAAATTCCCGCGAGGTCGAATTCACGCCAGACCACGACGGCGTTGCCGTTTCCATCCATCGCAACCGAAGGCTTCTCCTCCTGCACGAACGCTGCCCCCCGATGGGTGCCCGACTGGACCCGGACAGGCGTGCTCCAGCTGGCGCCTGCAAAGCGGCTTGTAAAGATTTCGTTGGGGCCGAAACCGGTCTGCTCCCACACGACCACCGCTGCGCCTGACGGATCGACCGCCAGCCGATGATCGAGTCCGGAAGAGCCTGATGCGATGGTGGTCGGCAGGCCCTGCGGATGCCAGCCCAGCCCTACAACGTAGCGGTCGGACATGAGCTTGAAGCGCGCAGTGGCGCCGTCCCGCATTTGCCACACCGCAATGGCATTGCCGTTCGCATCGAACGCAATTTGGGGACCGGAGCCGCCAATGTCCGCTGAAAGAATGCGCGCAATTTGCCATGCGCCGGTGCTGGCTTCGTAGCGTCTGGCCGCAACGTCGGTGTAGTTGCCGTTCCAGGCGTCGTAGATCACCAGCGCGTTGCCGTTGCTGTCGATGGCAAGCCGCGCGTTGTAGGCCCTGGCTGCCAGCGCCGTTGCAGGACTCCAGCTTGCGCCTGCGGCCGAATAACGCGCGGTGAAGGCGGTTGGGAAGGGTTCGGAGATGGAGCCCGAAAACACAACGATGGCGTTGCCAGCCGCATCGAGCGCGACTTGCGGGCTGCCGTAGCCGATCGTGTTGTCGGTCACCTGGATTTTTTCAACCGCACCCCATCCCGTTGCGGCCACATAGCGGCGCACGTAGATGTCGAAAAAGCCGCTCGGGCTGAGCTGGCGCCAGACGGCCATTGCACTGCCATTGGCGCTGAATGCAACCTGCGGCTCCAATGCCGAGCCCGCGTCCAGCGTTTCAAGCAGACCCGCGCCTTGCCAGGCCTTGGCAGAAGTGCGGTGCACGCAAGTCACCGCCACGCTGCTGACGGCGGCATTGGCCGCGCCGCTGCCGTTCTGCACGGTGCAGGTCTGGCCCGTTGGCTGGGTCTGCAAGGTCACGTTGTAGGCGCTGCCCGCATTGACCGGTGTCGCGAACGTGAAGGCGGTGGCATTCGCCGCCACGCTCAAGTTGTCAGCGGCGTTGTTGCGCAGCACCAGGCCCGCGCCGGTCAAGCCGCTGATGGAGCCGCCCACCGCATGCGTCACGACCGGCGGCGGGGTCGGTGTTGGGGGCGCGGTGTAGATCACCCGCAGCAACACCTCGGCTTCGAATGTCCAGCTGGCTGGCCTGAAGCACAGGCAGCCCAGATAAAAGGCGTCGGTCGTGTACTCCACCCAAACCTTGACGCGGACCACCACGCCGCCGGGCCGGCCAGCCCCGGGTACGGTGGCCGGGTCGACTCGGAGGAAGGCGGCCGGAACGCGATCCTCGATCACGAAAGTGGTCAGGGGTTGCTGCGCAGGCGTCAGACCTGCGCCATACGCCCAGACCGACAGCAGCTCACCGCGGGTGATGTTGGGTGGGCGGTTGTATTCGACCGAGAGCTGGAGTTGCGTTGCAGTGGTCACCGTCATCGCCGGCAAGGCCGTGCCCGACGGTGTTCGCGGCACCGGCAGCGCGACGCCGCTGCCGTCTTGCAGGCGCAATGTCAGGTTGCCTGCGCTCGGGCAGGCGAGCGCGGGGTCCGGCCCGCCGACCAGGCGGTCACGCGAGGTGAAGCAGGTGCCCACGGCGTAATAAGAAAAGCCCGAGATATCGGCAGACACCATGGCGCCCGACACGTCACTGGCCAGCGCAGTCCACGTGCCGCCCGGATCGGATCGGATGACGACGGGTCGCGCGCCGGCAGTCACGTTGGCTGGGTCGAAAGGCAAGCTGATGCGCGTGCTTTCAGCGAACTGGGTGCCGTGTGGCGTTGCGGCAAACACGTTCGAGATCGGGCGCAGACCACCGATTGCGCTGGCTCCGCTGCCGTCGTTCGAGATGCCGATCTCGGTCGGCTTGTCCAGCGCACCCGCAGGAATCACCACCTGCACGCCGTCGGGGCCATTGACCGTGCCGCCCGCGGCGCCGACGGTCGCGGTGATGCTGACCGGTCGCGATGGGCTGTCGGCGGTGTCGCCATCCGACCCGTCCCCGCAGCCCGTCAAGGCCAACAGCATCGCAAGCGATACCGCGGCGATACGGCACATGCGGCTGGAAATTTCAATCATGGCAACGCTCCTCGGGGTTTAAGCCGCTTCGATCAAGGCCCTGGGCACCGTTCGCATGTCGCGTTCCTTGGCTGCTTTCTAGAAAACCCAGGTGCCGACCTGGCCCTGGCGGTCGATGCGGCGCACCGTCAGTTCGTCCAGCACAAACAGCGTGCCGTCGGGCGCAAAGCACATGGCCTGCATCTTCTTGAACGTGGCGCGCGCGGCGGGTCCGTCCAGCGCCAGCTTGTGCCCGTGGCCCCAGGCGGGCAGCGCGGTGCCAGTGACGGCCACCACCGTGCTGCGCGTTTCGTCGACGCGCATCACGCCGATCTCGTCGCTGCCTTTGGCGCGGCTGCCGTGGTCGCTGGGCATCACGCGGCTGGCGATGTGGATGCGGCCCTGGCCGTCCACCGCCAGCGCCGACAGGCCGTCCAGCTGCACACCGGCGGGGCTCTTGGAGCCCACCTTGTGCGCCAGCAGCACGCGGCGCGCCGTGCCGTCGGGGTGGATGCGCCAGACGCTGGTGTAGAGCTGGTTCCGCACCAGCAGGTTGCCGCCGCTGACCAGCTCGCCGCGGCCGGCGTCCCAGCTGAGCTGGGCCAGCGTGATGCGCTTTGCCGGTGGCCCGGCGCAGACCTGCTTCGGGCGCAGCACGGTGGCCACGCTGCCGTCGGGCGCGATGCGGCGCAGCGCGCAGCCGGCCTGGTCGGCGGTCCAGGTGTTGCCTTGGTTGTCGACGGCCGTAGCCGGCGCGCCGCCGCCGTGGCCGTCGTTGTTGAAGCGTGCCCGGTCGGCGCCACCGTCGGCAAAGCCGCGGATGCCGGCCGAGCCCATGCCCTCGCACAGTAGCGGCGAGCCGGCCAGGCGGCGCACGTAGCCGTCCGCGCCGATCTTGATCACGCCGTGGTGTTGTGCGGTGACGAGGCCACCGTCGGCGCTGATCGCAAAGCCAGACGCTTCCAGCCGGACCGCCTGGCCATAAGGTGCGTCGCACACGGTGATGCTGGTCTTGCCTTTGGCTGCCGTGCTGCGGGTGTGCAGCGGCGTGACGGCGCCGTCGGGCGCCACGTTCCAGTAGCCGATGGCGGTGGCCCGCGCATCCGCATCGAGCCCGGCGCGGCTGGCGAGCACCAGGCCGCCGTCGGCCTTGCACTGCATCGCTGCCGGGCTGCCGAAAAGGAAATTCGGCGGGTCCATGTAGGGGTTGACGACGGAGATTTGGTGGCCGTCGCTGTCGGCTGCGCCGGAGAACTTTTTGCCTGAACTGCCGCGCAGAAAAAACGTGCGCGGGCCTTCGGCGACGCGCCGCGTCGCTTGCGTTGCTTGCGTCGCGGTGGGGGCGATCGCGGCGCGATCGGCATCGGCGCCGCGGCTGGCCAGCGCTGGCTCGGTGGGCCGCAGCAAAGCCGGTGCGGCTGGCGCTGCTTGGGCGGCCCAGGCGGCGGCCAGCAAAGTTGCGGCGAGCCCCAAGCGTGCGATGGTGGATTGCATGCCGTGCAGTCTCTCGACTGCAGCGTTAGCAACGCGTTATCGGACCGGGCGCAGACGGCCGCAGACGGCCGCAGACGGCCGATAACGGCCTCAGGCGCCTGCCGGCTTGAACCCTAAGGCCTTCATCGCCGGCCCAAGCGGCGTCGCAGTTGGGGCCATATAGGCCCAAGCATCGGCACCGCGCAGCGACAGGTGATCGCGCGCTGTCGCAACAGTCCACTCGGCTGCGCTTTTCAGATCACCAAGCGCCTCCCAGGCCACCGGCATAGAGACACCCAGCCCAGGCCGGGCGCGCGCAGAAAACGCAGCCACCGTGGTGGCACCCTCACCGTTGCGCAGGTAGTCCACGAAGATGCGGCCCTGGCGATTCAGCGGCCCGTTCTTGACTACAAAACGCGCTGGAATCGTGGTCGCCAGGTGCTGCACGACGGCTTTGGAAAACGCCTTGACGTCGTCGAAGCCCAGGCGCGGCGCGATTGGCACCACCACGTGCAGGCCCTTGCCGCCGCTGGTCTTGAGCCAGCTCGGCAGGCCCCGCTCCTGCAGCAGCGCGCGCACCAGCTGCGCACCTTCACGGATGGCCGGCCAGGCCACGCCGTCACCGGGGTCGAGGTCGAAGACTATGCGGTCGGGCTTGGCGATCTTCTTGGCCAGCGCGTTCCAGGGGTGGAATTCGATGACGTTCATCTGCACCGCTGCCCAGCAGCGCATCGCAACTGTGTATCTCTAACAGCGCTTCGTGGCCCGGCCACAGCGTCGGGTCCAGCTCGACCAGGCCCGGGATGCCGATCTTGTTGCCGTGGCGCTGAAAAAACATCGGCTTGCCGACGCCGCCCGGCGCGCGCAGCAGCGCCACCGGCCGGCCTTGCAGATGCGGCAGCAGCAAGTCGGCCACGCTGTCGTAGTAACGCACCAGGTCGAGCTTGGTGAGGCCCGATGCAACATCGATCACGCGCTCCGGGTGCGTGACCTTGACAGCTGGCGTCGGCACTTTCGCCGTTGCCTTGGCCCGCGTGAGCGCCTTTGCTGCTGCCGCTGCCGTGGCGGATGCAGTGACCGCAGCCGCTGCAACGGCAACGCCAGAAGCGCCCACCTGCGCGACCAGCGCCTGCAGCGCCTGCAGCGCCCGCAGCGGTCACCTTTGCGCGCCCGCGGGTGATGTCGCGCGGCGCTTTGTCACTGCGCAATGCAACGAACGACGCGTGCCGCACCTGGCCGGCCGGTGTCCATTCAGTGAAGCGGACCTCGGCGACCAACCGCGGCTGGACCCATTGCTCCAGGCCGGCATTGCGGCCGGGCCAGCGGGCCTTGCGGCGGGCCTCAGTGTCGTTGGCGATGGCTGCAGTGCCGACGTGCAGCTTGCGCAGCGTGCCCAGCAGTGCCCGTGCTGCCTCACGGCTCCAGCCGGTGCCGCGTTGCCCACCGGTTGCAGCGAGCCAGCGTCGTCGTGCACGGCCAGCACCAGGCTGCCGATGGCCGACGCGTCGTCGCTGCGTACCGTGTAGCCGACGATCACAAATTCCTGCCGCCGCTGGCACTTGAGCTTCAGCCAGTGGTCGCTTCGCGTGCCGCGGTAGGGCGCGTCCTGGCGCTTGGCGATCAGGCCTTCGCAGTGCGCATTGCAGGCGGCTTGCAGCAGCGGCTCTGCGTCCATGCCTGCGCCTTCGCCCAATGCCGCGCTGAACTGCACGTGTTGCAGCGCTTGCTCCGGCTGATGGGCCTGCAGCCAGTCGCGCAGCAGCGTGCGGCGGGCGGCCAGCGGCGTGTCGCGCAGGTCATGGCCTTCGAGGTAGGGTAGGTCGAACAGCCAGTAAAGGATGGCCTGCGTGCACTTACGGTCGAAAGCGTTTTGCAGCGCGTTGAAGTCGTCTCGGCCGTGCTCATCGGCAACGACGATCTCGCCGTCCAGCCAAGCGCTGGTTGTCCTCAACGTGGCCAGCTCCGCAGCCAGCGCAGGCAGCTTGTCGGTCCAGTCATGGCCGTTGCGGGTGAACAGCGGCACACGGCCGTTTTCCATACGCGTCAGCAGCCGATAACCGTCGAACTTGTTCTCGAAGATCCAGTGGCCCTGCAGCGGCACTGCGCTGGCCAGCGTGGCGAGCTGCGGCGACAGCGTCTCGGGTATTGGCGATGGCATGGCGGCAGGCTGGGCCTGCGCGGCCGCGTCTGCTGGCGCGGCCCGCACAGGCAGCGACAGCACGCTGTCCGGCAGTGCGCTGACCAGGTCGTACTCGGCCGTGGTGCGCGCTGCGTCGTCGCGCTTCTTGAACAGCAGCCAACGCTCGTGCTTCTAGCCAGGCTTGGGCTTGATGCGCACCAACTCCCAGCGGCCGTGCAGCGTGAAGGCCAGCTTGCCTTGCACCAGGCCGGCCGCGGGGTCGTTGTCGGGCACCCAGTGGCCGCGGTCCCAGACTATGACGTGGCCGGCGCCGTACTGGCCAGGCGGAATAGTGCCTTCGAAGCCGGCATAAGCTAGCGGGTGGTCCTAGGTGCGCACCGCCATGCGCTTGGCCGCCGGGTCCAGGCTTTGGCCGTTGGGCACAGCCCAGGACAACAGCACACCGCCGAACTCCAGCCGGAAGTCGTAGTGCAGCCTGGTTGCGACGTGCTTCTGGACCACGAAGACGAGCGCGGCCCGTGCTGCACTGGCGGCTTGCTTGTGCGCTGATGGCTGGAGCTCAGGCGCCGGTTCGTTGGTGACCGTGAAATTGCGCTTGGCGCAGTAGCGCTGCAGCGCATCCGCAGCAGTTGCCGCAACTCGCGATGCAGCGGCGCGCGGCATACGGCGGACCCCCGCCCCGTCAGGCGCGCTTGCGCGCTGGTGACTTGGCTGGCGGCTTGACGGCGGCCGACTTGCCCGACTTGGCAGGTGCCTTCGTCGAAGCCTTGGCCGCGGGCTGCGCGCCCGTGGTGGCTGCTCCACCGTCCGCGCTTGTCACCTTGTCGGCGCCCTTGCCGGCGCCCTTGTCGGCGGCCGTGTCGGCGGCCGTGTCGCCTTTGCCGCCTTTGCGCGCACCCAGGCTGCGCTTGAGCAGCTCAGTCAAGTCCAGCACATTGCTGCTGGCCGGCACACCGCTGTCCTCCAGCGGCTGCATCTCGGCGGTCTTGCCGGCGGCGGTGCGCTGGTCCACCAGCGCCTGCACGGCCTGCGTGAAACGGTCTTCATAACGCTCGGGTTGCCAGTCCTCGGTCATGTCGGCGATGAGCCGGGCGGCCATCTTCAGCTCGGCGTCTTTCAGGTTCGCAGCAGCCGCGCTTTCGGCAGGCAACTTCAACTCGTCCCAGGGCCGTATCTCGCGCGCCCAGCGCAGCGTATCCAGCATCAGCGCAGCACCCACCGGCACCAGCACGGCCAGGTGCTCCTTGGCGTGCATGACCACGCGCCACGCCCACCACGCCCGCGGCACGCAACGCCTCGCGCAGCAGCGCGTAGACCTTTTCGCCCTTGGGCAGCGGCTCGAGGTAATACGGGCGTTCGAGCATCGTGAAAGGAATCTGATCGGGCTTGACGAAGCTTTCGATCTCGATGGTCTGCGTGGTCTCAGGGCAAGCGGCCTTGATCTCGTCGTCACCCAGCACGACGTACTTGCCGTCGCTGACCTTGACGCCGCGCACGATGAATTCGCTGGTGATTTCTTTGCCGGTGCGCTTGTTGACGCGCTTGTAGCCCACCGGGTCCATGCTGCGTTTGTCCCGCCAGTCGAAGTCGATGCCGCTTTCGTTGGACGCCGGGTACAAAGCCACCGGCACGTGCACGAGGTCGAGGCTGATGGCGCCTTTCCAGATGACTCTTGGCATGGTGGCCGGGCGCGGCAAACCGCGGGCCCGGCTGCTGGTCACGGCACTTCGCCGGCCCTCGCCCTGCATTGGCCCGGCCCGATCCGCCAGCCCTGCAGTCAGCTCGCCGGCCCCCTGCCCCCGGGCCGGGGGCCCCTACCCTCAAGCGCTTGGCGACCCTTGACGCAGCCTGAACACGGTGTGCTCCAGTGCTTCCAGCGCCACCGGCTTGGGCACCAACGCGTCGAAGCCGGCCTCCACAGCGCGCTGCTCGTCCTGCTGGCGGCCGTAGCCGCTGCAGGCCAGGGCCAGTATGCGGGCGCCGCCGTTTTCTGATTCGCGCGCGCGCACTGCGCTAATGAGTTGCAGCCCGCTCATGCCCGGCATGCTGACGTCGGAGATGAGCAGGTCGTAGCGCTCTTGCGCCAGCAGCTCCAGCGCCTGTGCGCCGCTGGTGGCGGTGCTGACGCTGGCACCTATGACCTCCAGCAACATGCCCAACGACTCCACCGAATCCGGCGAGTCGTCGACGAGCAACAGGCGCAGGCCCTGCAACACCGAAGGCGCGTCGGCCGGGCTCGGCGGCGGTGCCGTGCCGGCATGGCGCGGCGCCCAGACCGTGAACTCCGAGCCGCGGCCCGGCCCGTCGGATCGCGCCTGCACGCGCCCGCCGTGCGCCTGCATCAGCTCCTGCACCAAAGCCAGGCCGATGCCCATGCCGCTGTTGCCTACATCGGCGCGGTCGTCGTCACGGCGGCGCTGGTCGGCGGGCTCCTGGCTGAACATGTCGAAGACGTGCGGCAGGTAATCGGCCGCCATGCCGCACCCGGTGTCGCTGATGCTCAGTCGCACGTTGTCACCGTCATCGGCCAGCGACACGCGCACCGAGCCACCGCGCGGCGTGAACTTGAGCGCGTTGCTGAGCAGGTTCCACACCACCTGGTCGGCCCGCACGGGGTCGAACAGTGACAGCAGCGGCTCGCGCGTCGGCTCGTAGAACAGCCGCAGACCGGCGGCTTCGGCTTGCGGGCGGCTGGCGTCGACGATGCGCCGCAACAGCTCGCACCAGTCCACCGGGCTGCGGTCCAGCTTGAGCTTGCCGGTGCGCGCGCGTGAGAGGTCCAACAGGTCGTCGATGATCTTGGCTTGCCCGGCCACCGTGCGCTGAATGATGCCGGCCGCCCGCGTCGCGGCGGGCACGTTGCGCACCTCGGGCATGCGCGTCAACAGCTCGGCGTTCAGGTGAATGAGGTTCAGCGGATGTTTCAACTCATGCGACAGGACCGCCAGCAACATTTCCTTGGTCTGCACCGTGGCTTCCGCTTCACGGCGGCCGGCCTGCTCACGCGTCAGCAGGCTTTCACGCGCTTGTGTCCACTCCTGGCTGCCGGTGAGGTCACGCGCGATCTTGGCAAAGCCGCGGCCGCCTTCGAGTTTGGTCACGACGCTGCTGCAGAAAAAGACATTGCCGTCCTTGCGGCTGTGCCAACGTTCGTCGTCGCTGCGGCTTTCTTCGCGGGCGCGGGCCAGCTCCGTGGCCGGCACGCCGGCGATCCGGTCTTCCTCGGTAAAGATCATGGCCAGCGGCTGGCCGACGGTTTCGGCCGGCGTCCAGCCAAACAGCCGCTCGGCGCCGCGGTTCCAGGCCGTGATCCTGCCGTCTTCATCGGTCGTGACCACCGCAAAGTCGCGCGTAGTCTCCACCGCCAGGCTTAACTGCTCCGCGCCTGCGGTCGTCTCACGCTGCGCGCGGCGCAGCGCCGTGATGTCGACGAAGCTCATGATGGCCCCGTCGATCACGTCCTCTGCCGTGCGGTAAGGCAGCACGCGCACGACGAAAGTGCGGCCGTCTTCGCCCTGCACCTCGCGCTCCACCAGGTGCAGCGTCTCAAAAGCGGTCTGCGCATCGACCAGCAGACCCGGGTACTGCAGCCGGTGCGTGATGTGCAGCAGAGAGCGCCCGACGTCGTGCGGAATCAGGTTGAACAGCTCGCGGGCCGGTGGCGTGTAGCGCTTGATGTTCATGCCGCGGTCGACGAAAACCGTGGCGATGTCGCTGCTGTTGATCAGGTTTTGCAGATCGTCGTTGACGCGGCTGGTGTCGTCGACGCGGGCGGCCAACTCACTGTTGACGGTGGTCAGCTCCTCGTTGGTGGACTGCAGCTCTTCGCGGCTTGTTTCCAGCTCTTCGGTCGCCGAGCGCAGCTCTTCGTTGAGCGCCTGCAGCTCTTCGTTGGACGAGGTCAGCTCTTCGCTGGATGCATCGGCCTGCTCGACCACCTGTTGCAGCTGCAGCTGCAGGCGCCGGTACTCGGCGTGCAGCGCGTTCGGGCTGCCATCGGCCAGTTTGTCGGGCGCGGGCCCTCCGCCCGTTGGGGCCGGGCCCAACTCCTCAAAGCTCACCAGCAACAGCAGCGCTTCTTCGCCGGCCTCCTGCAGCGGGCGCGCGGTCACGCGCACCCGCTGCTCGGCCAACACGCCTTCGGCAGTGGTCAGGCGCGGCGCGCTGCCGTGCGCGGGTAGGGCCTGGAAAATTGCCGTGCGCACGGCGCTGCGCAGCGCGGGCTGGACGTTTTCTTGCAATTGCTGCGAAGGCACGCCTTCGGGTGCTTGCAAAAAGCGGGACATGTCCGGCGCCAGGTGCAGGATTCTTTGGCTCGCATCGACCAGCACGCTGGGCGGCGCCAAGGCTTCGCGGGCGCGCTCGTGCCGCTCGGTATCAGAAGGTGGGCGCGGTGCGCTGGGCGCCGCAGCCGGTTCGGGCCGCAGGCTGCTCTTCAGCTCTGGCGGGCGCCCGTGGGCACTGCTGCGCAGGCGGTACAGCCGGTGTTTCTTGTCGATGGCCACGAAGGGCCCGTCGCCGCTGTCGGCTGTCTCGGACGAGCCCAGAAACAGCGCGCCGCCGGCGGTAAGCGCAAAGCGGAAGGTGTCCAGCACCGCGTCCTGCGCCGTACCGTTGAGGTAGATGAACAGGTTGCGGCACAGGATCAGATCGACACGCGAAAACGGCGGGTCGCTCAGCACGTTGTGGTGGGCAAACAGCACCCGCTCACGCAAGCGCATACTGACGCGCTGGTGGTTGTGGTGCGGCGCCAAAAAGCTGCGCAGCCGCGCCGGCGCAACGTCCGTGCCGATGGCACTGGGGTACAGGCCGCTGCGCCCGACGTCGAGCGCCCGCTCGTCGATGTCGGTAGCAAACACCTGAAACGCCGGTGCGTCGGGGAACTGCTGGCCTGCCTCGTGCAGCAGCATGGCCAGCGAGTAGGCCTCTTCGCCAGTGGCGCAGCCGACGACCCACGCGCGCAGCCCACGGTCGTTGCCCAGCCGCTTGAACAGGCCCGGCAGCACGTTGTGCTCCAGCACGTCCCAGGCAGCGAGATCGCGAAAGAAGTGCGTCACGCTGATCAGCATGTCTTGCAGCAGCGCAGTTGTTTCTTCAGCGTGGCTGCGCAAGTAATCGCAGTAGGCGGCCAAAGTGGGTGTGGCCGTGACCTGCATGCGCCGCTCCAGCCGCCGCAGCACCGTAGGCCGCTTGTAGTGGCGGAAGTCGTGCCGGGTGCGTGAGCGCAGCAGCGCCATGATTTCGATCAGCGCGGCTTCGTGCTGGCTCTCTTCTTCGGCCGAGCCAGGCGGGCGCGCGCCGACGGCGGGTGCGATGTCGCGCGGCAGCGTGATCAAGCTGGCGTTGGCCGCCAGCAGCACCAGTTTGGCCGGCATGTCCGCCACCGGCAGCACGAAGTCGACCATGCCGGTGGCAATGGCCGCAAGTGGCATGCCTTGCTGCTCTGCGTCGGCCGGCGCCTGCGCGAAGGTCACGCCGCCTTCTTCCTTGATGCGCGCCAGCCCCACCGCGCCGTCGCTGCCCGTGCCGGACAGCACCACGCTGATGGCCTGCGCGCCGTGCACCCCGGCCAGTACACGGAAGAAGGTGTCGATGGCCACGTTGCGGCCGGCCGTGCGCTCTTCTTCGACCAGCAGCAAGCGGTTGTCGCGCATGCCGAAGGAATGCCGCGGCGGGATCACATAAACGTGTTCGGGCTCAATCTGCAACTGCTGCGTGACCTGCTGCACCGGCATGCGCGTGACACGTTGCAGGATCGCCGCGACGTGGCTTTCATGCGTTGGCGACAGGTGCAGCACAACGACGAAGGCCATGCCGTTGTCGGCCGGCATGTGCTCAAAAAACCGCGTCAGAGCCTGCAGCCCGCCGGCCGAAGCGCCCAGGCCAACAACGGGGAATCGCACCTTGCTCATCACATCGGGAATCGGCTCCGTCGGCTGTGCGCTTGCGGGGTCCGCAATATCAGGCGGCATGGATGACGCACTCCCGGAAAACACACGAGCAACTGAAGGCCGAAAAGGCTGACTCATGCTAACAGCGCCAACCGTGCGGCTTCAATCGGCCAGCAGGCGGTCCAGCAGTGCGGCCATGCGGTGCGGGCCGTCGATTTCGAAGCGGGCTTTGGTGGGCCAGCGCCCAGGCCCAACGCGCACCGTCACCCAGTGCGGCGCGGCGGCATCGAAGATGGGCTCGTCGTTGATGTCGTCGCCGGCGAAGAATGCCGTGTCGGCGCCGCTGGTCTGCAGCAGGCGCAGCAGCGCGTCGGCCTTGTCGGGCGCAGCGGCGGCCATGGCATTGACCACCAGCTTGCCGGGGAAGATGCGCAATCCGGCTGCTACCGGCGCCAGCAGCGCCTGGATCAACGTGGAAGCCCGGTCGCGGTTGGGAGCGCGGCGGTAGTGCAGGGCGATCGACGCGCCCTTGTCTTCCAGCTGGACACCGGCCGCTGCCAGTGCCTCGTGCCAGGGCTGCAACTGGCGGCGCAGCGGCTCCAGCGCGGCGCTGCTGTCGATGCTGTCGGGCCCGGAGGCATTGCCAAAGCCACCCAAGCCACCCAAGCCGATCAAGCCGAGCAAGCCGTCGTCGCTTGGCGCGCCCTCAGCTGCGCCGAGGTTGTCACCGCGCTGCGGGCCTTCGGCGCCGTGGTTGCCCACCAGAAAGCGCGGCTTGAAGCCGAGCCGCATCTGCACGTCGGCGCGCGCGCGGCCGGTGATCACGGCCACTGGCCAACGCGCGGCCAGCGCCTGCAGCCGCGCGGCCACGTCCGGCGTGGCGCGGGCCTGCGCAGGGTCGTCGACGATGGGCGCCAGCGTGCCGTCGAAGTCGAAGGCCAGCAACGGGCGCGCTTGCAGCAGGCGGCGCAGGGCATCGTCACCGTCGGGGCTGAAAAAATCGATGGGCGGCATGACGGGTCAGTGCTCCTGGAACCGCTTGACACGTGCTTCGATGCGCGCCCGCAGCCGCCAGCGGCCGGCGTCCGACAGCATGCGGCCGGCCCAGCGGAAGACGTTGAACTTCCGCACCGTGCTGCGCAGGCTGGCCATGCGCTCACGCTGCTCGGCCGGCGGCATGGTGGCCGCGCGGTGCAGGGCGGCGGCGGTTTCTTCGACGTGGTACGGGTTGACGATCAGCGCCTCTGCCAGCTCGCGGGCGGCGCCGGCGAAGCGGCTCAGGATCAGCACGCCCTGCAGATCGTCCCGCGCCGCGACGAACTCCTTGCTGACCAGGTTCATGCCGTCGTGAAGGCTCGTCACCAGGCAGATGTCGGCGGCGCGAAACAGCTCGGTCACGGCGGCTGCGCCGTGGTGCCGGGCCAGCAGCTGCACGGGCTGGTAGGGGTGTGGATCGCCCGGCCGGCTGTAGCGCGTGTTGATGCGCTCGGCCACGCGGTGGATGCGCTCCTGGAAGCTGCGGTATTCGTCCAGCGCGGCGCGGGTGGGCGCGGCCACCTGCACGAAGACGAAGCGACCGATCCACTCTGGGTGCTTCTGCAGCAGCCGCTCGACCGCGTTGAGCCGCTCCAGGATGCCTTTGGTGTAGTCGAAGCGGTCTACGCCGACGGCGATGCAGGCATCCGGCGGCAGGTTCAGGCGCGCGCTGACGGTGCGCCGGCAATCGGCCACCGAAGCCCAGCCGGCAACGTCGCTGTCGCTGGGCCATTCGATGCTGATCGGGTAGCTCTCGACCAGCGTTTCCTTCTCGCGGAAGGCGATGGTGGAGTGCTCGTGTTCGATGCGTGCCTCCAGATAGCGGTCCACGGTCTCGATGAAGTTTTTGCAGTGATAGCGGGTGTGAAAACCCAAAATCGTGCTGCCCAGCATGCCTTCCAGAATCTCGCGCCGCCAGGGGCAGATGCCGAAGCTCTCGGGGTTGGGCCACGGGATGTGCCAGAAGGTCAGGATGGTGGCCTGCGGCAGCTGCTCGCGCACCATCGCGGGCAGCAGCGCAAAGTGGTAGTCCTGCACCAGCACCACCGGGTCTTCGCTGCGCGCCTCGGCGACCACGGCGTCGGCGAAGCGCTGGTTGACGGCGCGGTAGGTTTCCCAGTCCGATTCCCGGAACACCGGCCGCACATGCGCCACGTGGCACAGCGGCCACATGCCTTCGTTGGCGAAGCCGTAGTAGTAGCCCTCTTCTTCTTCTTTGCTGAGCCAGATGCGGCGTAGCGCATAACTGCCAACTGCCGCGGCGGCATCGGCGTCGGCAGCGTCCGGTACGCCGCTGCCGGGCGGCACCATGACGCGATCTGCCTCGTCGACTACGTCGCGGTCCGCGCTGCCGCTGCCGTGCGCGACCCAGGTGCCGGAGCAGGCGCGCATCACCGGCTCCACCGCCGTCACCAGGCCGCTGGCCGGGCGTGTGACGACGATGCTGCCGTCCTCACTGCGCTCGTGGATGTAGGGCTCGCGGTTGCTGACGACGATGACCTGGTCGCCGCTCAACTGCGTGCGCAGCAACTGGCGCAGGCGCTCTGCATTCCACTCGGTCTGTGGGCCCTGTGAGCGGCGAAATTCGTCTTCCATGTCGCGCAGTCGTGCGCGCAGGTCGGCAGCGAAGGGCTCCAGGTCGGCTGACGCGGCCTGGCCCGCGCCGTTGCCCATCAAGGGGCTCACCAGGCCTTCACCACGCAACACCGCGCGGATGCCGTTGACCCAGCCGCGCCAGCTCAACTGCGCGACCACCACGGTGACCAGTGCCATGACAAAGCCAAGCACCGCAATGAGGCCGATCAGGTACCGGCGCGTGTCTGCGCTGCGGCGCTCGATGAAGCTCATGTCGTGCAGCAGCACCAGCCGCCCCAGCAGAACGGCCGGCGCATTGCTGTCGGTGCTAGTGCCGGCCTCGCTGGCCGCGGGCGGCGGCGGCCAGACCAGCGAGGGCACGTCGGTATCGGGTATGACCTCAGGCGCCGGGTTGACGCGCAGCGCGGGCGGCGACCGTGGGCGCGGTGGTTGGCCGGTAATGTCCTGCACGCCCACATGCACGGCACCGCCGGCCAGAGGAAGACGGGGGGCGGTCAGCGCCGCCAGCGCCGTGGCGCCGGCGCAGCCCAGGGCGCGCGGATAACTGTCGGTGGCCTGCAGCAGCTCACCCTGCGCGCTGCACACACCCAGCGCGAACAGGCGCTCGTCCTGTAGCGTGCGCTCCAGCAAACGGCGCAAACGGGTCGGCCGGTCGGCGGCCAGCGCTTCGGCGACCGAGTCGGACAGCGCAGTGGCCACCAGCACACCGCGGCTGGTCAGATCGCGGCTGAACCAGCGCAGCGTCAACTGATCGACCAGCGGCACCGCGAGGTAAGCCGCGGCAATCAGCGTCAGGATCAGCGGCAGCAGAAAGCGCAACTGGTGGCGGATGTTGCGCAACAGCAGCAGCGCGTTGCCGTTGCGCCGCCACAGCGCGGGCGCGGCGCGGGCGGCGCGGCCGGCAGGGCGTTTTTTCAGTGCACGGCCGTGGGCCGCGTGCGTGCCGTCGGTGTGGTCGGTGGTGCTCTCAGCCATGGCCGCGGGCACACCGGCTTTGGCGTGTCAGGCGGCGCCGGTGCTCAAGCACCCTCGATACCCATCTCGGCCATCAGCTCCTCTTTGCGGGCAGCCAGCTGTGCGCCCAACTCGTCCATGTCGACGCCGGCCTGCGCCAGTTGCGGCAGCAGCTCTTCCTCTTCTTCCTCAACGTGGTGGCGCACGTATTCGCCGAGCACGGTGACACGCGCATCGAACAGCGCGTCCGAGGCCTGCATCGATTCGATCTCATTGATCAGCGCCCGCGCGGTGGCGTGTTCGATGGTGGCTGCGTCGACCAGTCGGCTGCTGTCCAGGCCGTCGCGTGCGGCGGGGTAGAGCAGCTCTTCTTCCAGCGTGGCGTGCACCGTCAACAGCGCACAAATTTGGCGTGCCAGCGCTTCACGATCGGCCTCGGGTGCCTCGTCGTCGAGCAGGCTTTCATAGTCCTCGAACAGTTGCTGCACTTCGTCGTGATCGGCCTGCAGCAGATCGAGCGCGTCAGTGGTGCCGGCCTCCATCGCCTCGTCGTCGTCGTCGTCGATGTCCAGTTCGCCTTGGGTCGGGGTCATACGGTGTCCTTCAATGGTTGTTGTGCCGGCCGGCACTGCGCGGTTGTGATGACGGGGCCGCTAATCCGCAGCAGTTACGTGGCCGAGATCAGGAGGCTGCGATTACGGAATGTAGTTACGGGATGTAGTCACCGAAATGTAGACACGCGCATGCAGTCGCGCAGAGTCAGTCACAGAGATGCAATTGGGGGCGGGCAGACTCGCGCATCCCCTCCAGCGACGACGGCAATGCAGGTGCCATGACTGTTTTGCACCGAGGCATGAGTCGCACTCGGGCATGCCTCTTGCATAGAGGCTTGCTTCGTCTGGTACTGAATGCTTTAGCAACAATTGCACATGAATAAAACCGCCAACCCCGCCTTGCCCATTGCCGTGCTGGCGCTCGCTGCACTGGCTTTCGGTGCCGTTGACGACGCACAGCTGACCACGGCAGTCCCGGCGGGTGCGGCGGTGGTTGCAGCCGCGACGGCATCCCCACCTGCAACAGCAACAGCAACCGCAACCGCAACCCCAACCGCAACCCCAGCCGCAGCCGCAGCCGCAGCCGCAACCGCAACCGCAGCAGCAGTCGCGACCGCGACCGCAACACCCGACCGGCCCATCGCTGCGCTGCGGCCAGCCGATGCCGCGAGCACCGCGCCCGAGGTCTACGTCGTCGACAACCCTCGGCTGGCAGCCAGCCTGCGCGTGCGCAAGCCCCAGGGCCTGACTGCGGTGCGCTGGCTCGACAGCAACCAGTACTGACGCGCCATACGGCAAAGCCGGCACGGGTGATCCGACGGGTTCTTTGACGGCGGTCGCGCGGGCAATCCCCATACCACCTGGGGGCCTGCCGATCCGCCCGTGTCGACGGGTTCGGCGCTTGCCTAGTCAAGTACCTCAATCGACCCCGGAGTATCGGTATGGACAACGTCGGCAGCAGCATCGTGCCCTGGCTTTTTCTCTTCACTTTTATTGCCGTCATCGCGTTTGGCGTCATGCAGTGGCACAAGGCGCGCAAGGCACAGCGTGAGCATCACCGCTCGGTGCAGGCGGAGGTTCACGGCGAACCGCGCGCCACCGACCGTGCGCCTGCGCGAGACCCCCAGCGTTGAAAAGGGCCCACTCCATGCTCCGCACCACACACGGCAAGTCCCTTTCGGGGCCAGCCGACCTTGAGCGGGGTCAGCCCTGATGTCGCCTGCAACACCCAGCCTGGCCGCCGTG
>JAJAZC010000023.1 GCA_026785885.1 Rubrivivax sp. | reverse complement strand
CGCGTCGTCTTTAGTCGGCAGGCGATCAGCGCGGCCGCGACATGGCAGGCGAACTCCAGTTCCACGGGCGCGCGATCCATGCGCCGCAGCATGTCGCGCTGCTGCCTGCGGCTGAGTTCCTGACGTGGAACTCGAAAGACGTGTTCAAGACGCCGGCACGGAAGGTCGTGCTGGTGGGGCTATTCCCTGCGCGGCGCGCTAAGAGCGCTGGCAATGACGGCTGGAGACTGGAACGGCCAGGCCGCGGTGCCTGTACTTGGTTGAACGCGTCCAGTGCGGCGGTCTGCGCTTTCGCGTGCTGCGCGTCTCGGCCTGCTGCTGCCGTGTAGCGAACCAGCCGGTCGTGTAGCCCGCACAGACGGCCAGTGCGTAGCAGGCGCGGCGCAACGCCAGCCGCAGTGTGCGGCTGCTCAATAAAAAACCTGGGCAAAGGAATCCCAAGGTTGACCTGCCGGCAGGGCTCAATGTGTGCGTCATCGCACCGACGGTGCAGCACCGGTTTAATACCGTCTGCCGGTCTTTTTAGTCGGGCTCAAGCATGTACAAGTACCGTGTCGTTGAACGCCGTGCCGAAGAAAGCCGGATGACGCTCCAATGCAGCCGCGGGCAATACCACATTGCCAGAGCGCTGGGCGTGCTTCCCCTTGTGGGGGCCGCGCTGGAGAGTGACAAGCCCCACTTGGGGTTCGGTCTATTGCTCTGCTCAGAGTCTGGGACGACCTACCGAGTGATGTTCGAGTCAATTGGCGACAGCACGATGCACCTTACGTCCAGTGCGCCATCGGGCGCGAGGCATCAGCCGCAGAGCGCGAGCCGCGCAGCTTGAGCGTTCGGCGACAGCCGGCCGATGTTGCGCCATTTGCACCGCTTGGCCTGTAGCCGGAACGCATGCGGGCGCAACGCGTCGTCACGGCGCGGCATGCGGCGTAAGCCGTGTCCCCGCAACTGGATCCGAGTTTCGATCCGCCCGCCGGACTACCTCGAAGTCCGGTGTCCTTCATCCTAAGTTCTGAAAGGTTTTCATGTCCTCTAATCGTTTGAACCCCCGCGTGCTTCGCGTTGCTGCATTCACCACCCTGATCGCGCTGTTGGCGCCGTCTGTTCACGCGAAGAAGCCGAACGTGCCGTTCAAGGCGACGCTCAATACGCAAGAAACCCTGGGATTCAACCCGGCGGCTTGCCCGACGACTTTCCTGCAGGGCACCACGGTCGCCAGCGGCAATGCCACCCACATGGGGTCGGTCACCCTGCGCTCGACGGACTGCGTGGTCCAGGCAGCAGGGCAGTTCACGTTCACGGGTGGCCAGCTCGTGCTGACCGCGGCCAACGGTGACCAGATCATCGCCACCTACAGCGGCATGTTGCTGCCAAGTGCCGAGCTTCCGGTGTACAGCCTGAGCGGCAGCTACACGGTCATCGGCGGGACCGGGCGCTTCGAGGGAGCAACCGGAGCGGGCACTTTGCAGGGCAGCACCAACATCGTCACCGGTCAAGGTGGCTACACGGCGACGGGGTTCATCAGCTATTGAGATTGCCTTTCCGGCCCGCGACCCGGGCGCCGGCAAACGTGCGTGGCATTCTTGATCTGGTCAATGGACGCGCCGTGTGGGTGCTCGCATGTTGTGCGTTGCCTGGCATGCAGATTCGGTGCCCGACACGCCGGCACCGATCTTCGGCTTTGAAGCGTTACTTAGAGAACATCGATACCCATATGCCGGAACTCATCAGAGCGGGCAAGGTGCGCGCGATCGGCGCCTCGAATTACAGCGCTGCGCGCTTGTCCGAAGCCCTGAGCGTCAGTGCCAGCCTGAAGCTGCCGCGCTTCGAGAACCTGCAGCTGCTATTCAATCTGATCGACCGCGCCGTCTTCGAAGATACGTTGCAGCCGCTGTGTGTGGCGCATGGCGTCGGCGGGCGCAACTGGCCGAACTTGCGGCGGCCACGCGGCTGCCGCTGACTGCCGACGAACACGCTGTGTTGCGCAGCGCAAGTGAAAGCGGCAGCGCCTGAGCTGTGACCTTCGCGTGCCGGTGGGCGCGCATCGGCACCATGCAGCTTTTGTCGACGCCTATGAACGCAGCCGCGCCAATTCTTCCGCGCTGATGCCCAGCAGCCGAGCCGCTGCAGCGCTGTCGCCAGGGTGACGCTCGGTCGCGGTGTGCAAGAAGTGCTGCTGCGCCAGGGCTTGGGCCTGGCGCAAGAGCGCTGGCAGCGGGGTCTGGCCCAGTTCGTCGGCCAGGGCGTCGATGGCGCGGAGCAACACTGCGGCACGTGCGTCGGCGGTGAGCACGTCACTGCCGCAAGGGCGCAGCGTGATGCCTATGTCGCCACCCGCAACGTCGCCCAGCAACGAGCCGGTCATGTCCACCGCAAGTTCCAACCGGCCGGTGCGCAGCAGCGCGACGCGCTGGCAGGGCGCCAGACCCTGCGCGCGCAGGCTGCGGATGACTGCCATGCTGTCGCCGCGCAGCCAGCGTTCCAGCGGCTGGCCGATGACAGCTTCGAGCTCGGTGGCTTGCACCATCTGCATGAAGGCCAGATTGGCTTCGCGCACCCGGCCATCACTGTCGATGACAACGATGCCCTCCAGCGTGCCGTCGACATGGCGTGCCAACGCCGAGCCCAGGGCCAGCGGATCGTCGTGCGGCGGATCGGCCTGGCGCAAGCGCAACAGCACCGTGGGCTTGATGGCCGCGGGCACGCGGGTGGCCGTGAGGGCCACCGAGATGTGTGAACCGGCCAGCCGGGCCTGCGCGGCGAAGGCTTCCGAGCCTGCGCAGGCGCTGGCCAGCAGAGCCTCGACCGCAGGTAGCGAAGTGGCGTCGAAATGCGCGCTCATCAGCCTGCCCTGCGCTGATGGCCCATCCACCTGCAGCAGCCGCGCCGCAGCAGCATTCACCGCTATCAGGCACTGCCGCTCGATGTCGACGGTGATCGCCGCGTCGCTGGCCACCTGGTACAGCAGCCGGTGGCGCGCTTCTTCGTGGCGGGCCCGCCAATAGCTGCGTTCCAGCGCCTGCTGCGTGTCGAGAAAGCGTTGTTGGATTGCCGCAACGCTGCGCAGGTCGCGCCCCACCGCGAGGACCGGGCCGCGTTCACCCAAGCGCAGCGCGGTGTACGCCACCGGCAGTTCGTCGCCCGAATCGGCCGAGTGGTTGACCTCGCGCCGTCGACCCATGCCGCCGCAGGTGGAAGCATCGGCCAACAAGCTTTCGATCTTGCCTCGGGTGTCGCCGGTGACCGTTTGCGCCCACGGCTGGCCGACCCAGGCCTCAGCGCCCGGGTTCATCGGCGCCTTTTCGTTCTGCGCTACTGACGTGACGATGCCGGCATCGTCGATGACGAGCGCAATGTCAGAGGAAAGCGACACGAACGCGCGCGCCAAGCCCGCCGCGCAACCGGAAAAGGAATCGAGATCGAGCGAAGGGTACGGGCGCCGGCTCAAGTGGGTTTCCCTCCATTGAAACCGTGTCGTTTCCGGACTGGAAAACGATCACGTCCACGCTAGTGTGGCAGCCGGCCGCGAAGGCTGCCGACGCTGCCGTCGCTGACCCGCATGCGAGGCGGGTCGGGCCGGGTCAGGCGCGGTCGGACCCAGTCAGGCGCGGTGAATCCGGTCAGACCCGATCAGACGCGCGCCAGTCCCAGCAGATGCGCCATGTCCTTGAAGAAGATGCGCACATGGGCCATCGGCTTCTTGCGCACCAGTTCCTTGTTCATGTAGCTCTCGAAGGTGAGCTGCTGCACGTCCTTGTCCATGCAGATCTTGACGAAGCTCTCGCGCCGCTTGTCGCTGCTGTACCAGAAGCGCTGCATGATGCCGAGGATCCAGAAGACACGGCCGTGGGCCTTCATGAAGCGCTTGCGTGCAGTGCGCAGTGCTGAAGTCTTTCCGGTGCGCAGGAACTCCTGCGCGGCCTCGGCTGCCAGGCGCCCGCCATACATCGCGTAGTAGATGCCTTCGCCGGACGAGGGCGCCACGACGCCCGCAGCGTCGCCGGCCAGCACGATGTTGCGGCCATCGTCCCAGCGCTTCAGCGGCTTCATCGGCAGCGGTGCGCCTTCACGGCGGATGACTTCGAAATCCTGCATGCCAGCGGCCTCGCGCAGTTTGGCGGTGGCGCTGCGCAGGGAGAAGCCCTTGTCGGCGCTGCCGGTGCCGATGCTGAGCGTGTCGCCGTGGGGAAAGACCCAGCCGTAGAAGTCGGGGCTGAGTTCGCCACGGTAGTAGACGTCGCAGCGCGTGGCGTCGTAGTCGGCTGGCTTCACGGCCGGCGCGCGCACGATCTCGTGGTACGCGAAGACGTATTCGGTGTTCTCCGAGCCCGGCACACATTGCCGTGCCACCGCAGAGCGTGCGCCGTCGGCGCCGATGACGCACCGAGCGCGCACCGAGGCGGCATGGCCAGTCTTCGGGCCATCATCCGTGCGTGCCCTGAAGTGCACCACCGCCATCCCGTCGTCGGTGTATTCCACCTTCTCGAAGGTGCCCGTTGCACGCACGGCCCCGGTGCTGGCTGCGCGCGCGCGCAGCCACTCGTCGAAATGTTCGCGGTCGACCATGCCGACGAAGCCGTTCTCGATGGGGATGTCGACCTTGCGGTCCTTGGGCGAGATCATGCGTGCCGAACGCGCTTTGGCCACCAGCAGATGGTCGGGGATGGCGAAGTCCTTGATGGCACGCGGCGGAATGGCGCCGCCGCAGGGCTTGATGCGGCCGTCGCGGTCGAGCAGCAGCACGCTGCGGCCCTGCTCCGAGAGGTCGTGAGCGGCAGTGGCGCCGGCCGGACCGCCGCCAATGACGACCACGTCGTAGGCTTTCTGGGTGTCGATGGAATTCATGAGGAACCTCCGGCCCGCAGGGCTTGGACGTCGGCGCTGCCGACAAGGGGTGCGGCAATCGCCGCGGACGAAGCACGATTCATGTGGCCGCCATCGCCAGGCCACGCAGCGCAAAGGCACTGACCATCATGCCGCTGACAAAGAGCGGCACGCCGAAGCCGCTATACCAGAGCGCGTGGCGCACTGGATCAGACAAAAAGCGCTGCATCATCAGCACCTGACCCACGAGCAGCGCAACGATGCCCAAGGCGTGCAACGGCTGACCCCACGCCAGCAGCAGGCCGACGACGACGAACTGCGGCAGCAACATGATGATGCAGGCGGCGCGCGCAGCACCCTGCACACCCAGGCGCACCGGCAGCGAGCCGATGCCCATCTGGCGGTCGCCCTCGATGGCCTTGAAGTCGTTCAAGGTCATGATGCCGTGGGCACCCAGGCTGTACAGCAGTGCCAGCGTCAGCGACGCGGCCGCAGGTGCCTGGCCGCCAGCCATCACCACGCCGCCCGTGACCCAGGCCAGCCCCTCGTAGCAGATGCCGCAGGCCAGGCAGCCCCACCAGCCGTTCTGCTTCAGGCGAAAGGGTGGCGCGCTGTAGGCCCAGGCCAGCAGCAGGCCCACGACGGCTGCTGCAAAGCCCCAGGGCCCGAGCAGCGTGGCCACGGCCAGCGAGAGCAGCGTCCAGATGATGGCGACATACAGCCCCCAGCGCCCGGGCATGCGGCCTGAAGGGATGGGGCGATGCGGTTCGTTGATGGCGTCGACATGGCGGTCGAACCAGTCGTTCACCGCTTGGCTGGTGGCGCAGACCAGCGGCCCGCTGAGCAGCACGCCGATGAGGATCAAGTCCCAGTGCCCTGCCAACGGTACGCCCGACGCGATGACGCCGCAGCTGAAGGCCCACATCGGTGGAAACCACGTCACGGGCTTCAGCAGTTCGGCAATGGCCGACGGTGCGGGGTAGGTGGCGGGTGGCCGCCGGGCTGTGGAGCTCATGCGTGCATCTTGCACCTGACGCTCTCGACCGTCAACCTGTGTTTACACCTGAATCTGTCAACGCAGGCTGTCGGTCTGCAGGCCAGCACCGGACAAAGCGCGCGGCGCTATTCGTCGCCGCCCAGGCTGCCCAGGCCGAAGCGCCTCAGCTTCACATAAAGACTTTGTCGCGACAGCCCCAGCAGCAGCGCCGCCGACGCGCGGTTGTCGTTGGACATCTGCAGCGCCGTCTCGATGCACAGCTGCTCGATGAGGT
>JAJAZC010000022.1 GCA_026785885.1 Rubrivivax sp. | reverse complement strand
GAATGTGGCGGTGGTGCCGGCGGTTGCGGTTGCGGTTGCGGCTGCGGCTGCGGCTGCGGCTGCGGCTGCGGCTGCGGCAGTCGCGTGTCGGGCCGCTGCTGCGGCTGCGGCGCGCTCATCGCAGCGCCACCAGCCGGCAGGCGGTCTGCCACAGCACCTGCACATCGCTGCGCAGGGTGGCGTGCTGCGCGTAGTCGACCGCCTGTTGCAGCTTGGCCGGCAGGATGACCTCGACGTAGGTTTTTTCGGGGTCCGGCGCGGCTGCCAGCAGCGCGGCTTCGTCGATGAAGCTGAGCGACGCGGGGTCGGTCATGCCGGGCCGCACGGCCAAGGCACGTTCACGCAGCGCCGGTGGGTACAGCGCCACATAACGCGGCACCTCGGGCCGCGGGCCGACCAGGCTCATTCGGCCGCGCAGCACATCGATGAATTGCGGCAACTCATCGAGCCGCGTACGGCGCAGCGTGCGCCCGGCGCGGGTGATGCGGGCATCGTCGCCGACGGTGATCGGCAAACCCGCAGCACAGGCGTGCATGGTGCGAAATTTGTGGATGCGAAACGGCACGCCATACCGCCCGATGCGCTGCTGGCGGTAGAACACCGGGCCGGGCGAGTCGAGCTTGACCAGCAGTGCTACGAACAGCAGCAGCGGGCTCAGCAGCAGCAGTGCGGCGGCGGCACCGAATAGATCGAACAAACGCTTGGGCAAGCGACGGATCAGACCGCAGCGTCAGCCGGCGGATCGATGCCGTCGAAGACGTCGGCCATCGCCACGCGGGCGTCGATGCTGGCAGCCACCAGCGTGTCAGTCTCGCTCATGTCGTGCAGCACCCACAGGCCGTCTGCGCCGCGGCGGAAGGCCTCGACGCGCCGGGTGTCAGGGTCGACCAGGATGTACTCCCGCAGCGCGGGGATGCGCCGGTACAGCGCGAACTTGGCGCTGCGGTCGTAGGCCTGGGTACTGGGGGACAGCACTTCGACGACCAGCGTCGGTGCGCGGAAGATGAGGTCCGTGCGCAGGTCTGCCTTGTCGCACGTGACGAAGATGTCCGGGTAGAGGATGGTGTCGTCGCCGATTTGCACCTTCATGCCATCGACGAAGACTTGGCAGGGCGAACCCTTGAGCAGCACACCCAATTCACGCGACAGGTTCCCCTGCACCCTGCCATGCACGCGCCGGGCGCCGACCATCGCAAAAATTTCGCCTCGGTGGAACTCGTGCTTCTCGGGTTGTTCGTTCTCCCACGCCAGGTAGGCCTCGAGGCTCAGCCTGGGTTGCGTCAATGCATTCATGAGTCACCTCCTGAAAAAATCACTGTAGTGCTGATCGCACCGCCGCCACGACGCGCTCGACATCGCCGTCGGTCATGCGCGTGTACAGCGGCAGGCTCACCATGCGCTCGTAAGCGCGCTGGCTGTGCGGAAACTGCGCCGCACTCAAGCCGTATCGATCACGCCAGTACGGATGCAGGTGCAGCGGGATGTAGTGCACGCTGCAGCCGATGCCGGCCTCGTACAGCCGCTCGATGAACCGGTCGCGCGTGATGCCGGCGTCGTCGGCCAGGCGCACGACGTACAGGTGCCAGGCGTGCGTCTGGCCTGCAGGCGCACGCGGTGCGGTAATCAGCGGCAGGCCGGCCAGACCTTCGTCGTACAGCGCGGCCAGCGCTTCCCGCTGTTGCTGAAAGCCGCGCAGGCGCTTCAGTTGGTGGATGCCCAGCGCTGCAGCGATGTCCGTCAGGTTGTATTTGAAGCCGGGTGCGACGACCTCGTAATGCCAGCTCGGCACCTTGGCCGTGAAGCGGTCGAAGGCGTCGCGGTTCATGCCGTGCAGGCGCATGACGCGGGCACGCTCGGCCAGTGCGCCATCACGCGTCACCAGCATGCCGCCTTCGCCGGTGGTGATGGTCTTGTTGGCGTAGAAGCTAAAGACCGTGGCGTCGCTGTCCAGCGTGCCGACCAGGCGCCCCGCGCTGGTGGTGGGCAGCGCGTGCGCCGCGTCCTCCACCACCTTGAGCCCGTGCTGGCGCGCAATGGCCAGGATGGCCGGCATGTCGGCAGCCAGGCCCGCGTAGTGCACCGGCATGATGGCCTTGGTGCGCGGCGTAATGGCTGCCGCTATCGCTGCCGGGTCGATGTTGAGCGTGACGGGATCGATGTCGACCAGCTTCACGTCGGCGCCCAGATAACGCACGACCTCGGCTGTCGCGGTGAAGGTGTGCGTGGTGGTGACGACCTCGTCGCCCGGGCCTATGCCCAGAGCTTCCAGCGCCAGGTGCAGCCCTGCGGTGGCGGAGTTGACGGCGATGCAGTGCAGGCTGCTGTCACCTGGAAAGGCGCCGAGAAACTCGCCCAAAAACGCACCGAATGCAGCTTCGAAGCGCTTGGCTTTGGGCCCGGTGGTGACCCAGCCCGACCGCAGCGTGTCGACAACTTCGGCAATCTCGTCGTCGCCGATCTCGGGCAGGGCAAAGGGCAGGAAGTCCATTGGCATGCGCAATTATCGGCGGGCTGGTTTAACGGCTGACAACCCACCGTTGATAACGCACCGGCAAACCACGGCCGGCCATTACCGACAATGGCCCGGCGCCGTCAGGCTGCTGCAGGTGGCGCTGCCGCGAACGCGCGGTAGGCGGCCGTCAAGCCGTCGAGCAAAGGCGTGCTGGCCTGCCAACCCACACTGTGCAGCAGGCTTACGTCCATCAACTTGCGCGGCGTGCCGTCGGGTTTGCTGGCGTCGTATGCGACCTCGCCCGTGAAGCCGACGACACGCGCCACCGTCGCTGCCAGCTCGGCAATGGTGATGTCTTCGCCGACGCCGATGTTGACCAGCGGCGGCTCGAAGCGCCCGCTCTCCAGCTCATCGCTGCCGAGCAGCGCTTGCCACCGGGCATCGGGCAAATTCAACAGGAAGACGCAGGCATCGGCCATGTCGTCGCTGTACAAAAACTCCCGCCGCGGCGTGCCGGTGCCCCACACGCTGACGGTGTTTTCGTTGCGCAGCTTCGCTTCGTGAAACTTGCGCAGCAGCGCCGGGATGACGTGGCTGTTGCTCGGGTGGTAGTTGTCGCCGGGGCCGTAGAGATTGGTCGGCATCGCGGCAAGAAACTGCGTGCCGTACTGCCGGTTGTAGCTCCAGCACATCTCGATGCCGGCGATCTTGGCCAGCGCGTACGGGCGGTTGGTGGGCTCCAGCGGGCCGGTGAGCAGATCGCGCTCACGCATCGGCTGCGGCGCCAGCTTCGGGTAGATGCAGCTAGAGCCCAAAAACAGCAGCCGCTGCACGCCCGACAAGTGCGCCGCGTGGATCACGTTGGTCTGGATGGCCAGGTTGTCGCGGATGAACTCGGCTGGGTAACGCTGGTTGGCAACGATGCCGCCGACCTTGGCTGCCGCGAGCACGACATGGTCGGGCTTGTTCTCGCGATAGAACGCGAGGGTTGCGGCTTCGTCGGTGAGGTCGAGTTCTGCGTGCGTGAGCAGCAGCAGTTTGGCGTAGCCCAGCACCTGCAGCCGGCGCACGATGGCGCTGCCGACCAGACCGCGGTGCCCGGCGACGTGGATGCGGTCGGTCTTCAGCATTGCCCGGTCGCCTTCATCCGCGCCTTCATCGTCGTCTTCACTCGTGGTGGTCGTAGGCCTGAAAGCCAGCCAGCTTGACCATGCTGTCGCGCTTGGCGGCCGTGTAGTCGGCCTCCACCATCTCCTTGACCAGTTCCGGCAGCGTGGTCGTGGGCGTCCAGCCGAGTTGGGCCTTGGCTTTGGACGGGTCGCCCAGAAGCGTTTCCACCTCGGTCGGGCGGAAGTAGCGCGGGTCCACGCGCACGATGACGTCGCCGGGCTTGCACTTGGCGCGCTTGCCTTCGACCTTGTCGACGGTGCCGATCTCCTGCTCGCCCTGGCCTGAGAAAACCAGCGTAACGCCCAACTCGCGCGCCGCAAATTCGACAAACTGCCGCACGCTGTACTGCACGCCGGTGGCAATCACGTAGTCCTCGGGCTTTTGCTGCTGCAGCATCAGCCACTGCATCTGCACGTAGTCGCGCGCATGGCCCCAGTCGCGCAGCGCCGACAGGTTGCCCAGGTACAGGCAGTCCTGCATGCCCAGCGCGATGCGGCTGATGGCGCGCGTGATCTTGCGAGTGACGAAGGTCTCACCGCGCACCGGGCTTTCGTGGTTGAACAGGATGCCGTTGCAGGCGTACAGGCCGTAGGCCTCGCGGTAGTTGACCGTCATCCAGTAGGCGTACAGCTTGGCCACCGCATACGGGCTGCGCGGGTAAAACGGCGTGCGCTCCGTCTGCGGCGTTTCCTGCACCAGACCGTACAGCTCGCTGGTGCTGGCTTGATAGAAGCGGGTCTTGGTTTGCAACCCGAGGATGCGGATGGCCTCCAGCAAACGCAGCGTGCCGATGCCGTCGGCATTGGCGGTGTACTCCGGTTCCTCGAAGCTCACCGCAACGTGGCTCATCGCTGCCAGGTTGTAGATCTCGTCAGGCTGCACCTGCTGCACGATGCGGATCAGGTTGGTGCTGTCGGTCAAGTCACCGTAGTGCAGCGTGAAGCGGCGGTTGTCGACATGCGGGTCCTGGTACAGGTGGTCCACGCGGTCGGTGTTGAACAGCGACGAGCGGCGCTTGATGCCGTGCACGTCGTAACCCTTGTTCAAGAGCAGTTCAGCGAGATAAGCGCCGTCCTGGCCGGTGACACCGGTGATGAGTGCAGTCTTGGTCATGGCTTGCGCGCGTTGGAGTGCCGAATTATCGCGGCTTGGCTATCCACGCCAGCAGGTGCGTACGCAGCAGCGGCAGCGCATTCAACCAGCGCCACAGCGCGGGGTGCAGCTTGACGGCAGCACGCGCCAGCGGTGGCGCCAGCGTCAAGCGCTGCGCGTCGATTTGCGCCTGCGGAAACAGCGCGCGAATGCGCGCCAGCGGCACGCCGCGCACGTCGGCATTGCGCGGGTTATCGACGGTGAAGTCGTACCAGATCACGGCGCCGCCGGGCTTGAGCCAGCGCCACATCGTGTGCGCCAGCTGCTGCTGAAAATTGTCGTCCAGCAGCGACGAAAACACGGTGGACTGCAGCACCAGGTCCTGGCTTGCCGGTGCGATGGGTGCTTGCACCGCATCGCCCAGCCACAGCACGGTGGCCGCGGGCAGTACGTGGCGCGCTTGCGCGTGTCGCTCGGGCAGCAGCTCCAGTCCCGTGAGGCGCTGCGGCGCGAAGCCGATGCGCAGCAGCTCCAGCAGGTTGCCACCGGCGCCGCAGCCGACTTCCACCAGCCGAAGCGCCTGCGGCTCGGTGCAGCCGTGGCGCACCAACAGGCGCAGCAGCGCGCGCTGGCGCTCTTGCACGGTCTGCCAGACGTCGGGGCGCAGCAGGCTGTAGCGGTCGATCGGTATCTGCGCGTTGCGGCGGCCATAACGCTCGGCGATGGCGCTCAGCTCGGGCTCGTCCGTGTCGTCGGGCTTGTCGGGCTTGTCGGGCTTGTCGGGCTTGTTCAGCTTGTCGGGCTCGCTCATCGCAACGCGTCCAGAAAGCGCTGCGCCAGCACCGGGTAGGTGTGCTGCGCCAACACGAAGGCCCGGCCACGCTCGCCCATGGCTTGCCGCTCTGCGGCGGGCAGCGCGGCCAGTGCGCGCAGCCCGGCAGCCACCGCCTGCGGATCGTCGGGCGGCACGGTCAGGCCGACGCCCGCTTCGGCCACCGGGTCGTTGCCGGCGGCCACCGCATGCAGCACGGGGCAGCGCGCCATCATGTAATCCATCAGCTTGTTGGGTGCGATGCCGAAGCGGTAGATCGGCACCCGCTGCCAGCCGATGTAGGCGATGTCGATGGCTGCCAGAAAGGCCGGCACCTGGGCTTTGGGGATGGGCGGCAGGAAGTGCACCTTGGCCAGCCCCTGGTCCACCGCACGCTGCGCCAGGCGCGCCTGCTCGTGCCCGCTGCCCACCAGCACGGCGGCCATCGGCTCGTCACGCAGTAGCGCAGCCGCGTCCAGCAGTGTGTCCAGCGCATTGGGCATGCCCATGGATCCGGCGTAGCCGACCAACGTGTGCCCGGCAGCGCGCGCCGCCGCCAGCGCCTGCGCCACGTCGGCGCGCAGCGGCGGCGGCGTGCCCTGCCATTCATCCGGCGCAATGCCGTTGGGCACGATGTGCAGCTTGCGCAGATCCAGCCCGCGGCCGGCCATGTGCGCGTGCACCTTGGGCAGCATGCTGATGACGACATCGGCATCGCGGTAGGCCGCGTCTTCGGCGGCCTGGCAGAGCAGCGCAAAGGGGTGCCAGCGCGACATGCCCGACAGCTCGATGGGGCTCAGCGGCCACAGGTCGTGGACCTCGTAGACCAGCTTGGCACCCGCCATGCGCGCAATGCGCCGCGCGACCCAGATGTCCAGCGGATAGGTGCTGGATGCAATGACCACCGCCGGCCTGAATTCGCGCACCAGCCGCGCGCTGTCGGCCCACACCGCGCGCAGGAAAGCGGCGATGTTCCTGACGCGGCCGACGCCGTTACCGGTGTAGCGCGGCGTTGCGTAAAAGCGGTAGGCAATGCCGTCGACGACCGCATCACCCGCGGCCGGCTGCGTGCTGCGCACATGCGAGTAATCGGCCGCCAGCAGCTGCACCGTGTGCCCCAGGCGCGCCCATTCGCGAGCCAGGTAGTAGGGCCGGTACTCCATGCCGAGCGCCGGGCTGCCGGCGTAGTGGTTCAAGTACAGCAGGTTCACGACAGGCTGCGCAGCCGGGCCACGAAGGCCGCCACGCACGGCGCAAAGAGTGCGTGCTGTGCCACCCACTGCCGGTTGCCGCTGGCCAGCGCATCGGCGTGTTGCAGGATGGCCTGCAAGCGCTGCACTGGCAGCAACGCGCCGGCTGGCACCAGCAGGCCATTGACACCGTCCTGCACCAGTTCACGGTTGGCCGGCAGGTCCGACAGGATGGGCACGCAGCCGTGGGCCATCGCCTCCAGCACCGACACCGCCACCGAGTCGCTCTGCGGCAAGCTCAGGTACCAGCGCGCACGCCCGTACCAGGCGGCCTGCGCAGCAGCGTCCAGCCGGCCGACGAAGGACACGCGCTCGGCCAGGCCCAGGGCCTGCGCCTGCTGCTGCAATGTGCTGCGCAGGCTGCCGTCGTTGGCGACGACCAGGCGTCCGCTGATCCCCGCCGCTTGCGCAAACTGCTGCAGCACACGTGCTGGCGCGTACAGCGGCTCGAGCGCCCGATTGCTGAAGAACAGCGTGTCGTCCTTGGGTCCGGGCGGCAGCGGCAAGGCTTCCAGTCCGAACGGAAAGACCATCAACTCGCCGGCACCGTAGTGCCGCATGCGCTGGGCCATGACCTGCGAATCGCTGGTGGCCAGCGTGCAGGCGCGCAGCACGCGCTTGAGCAGCCAGCGCTGCAGCGCACTGCGCTCGGGCGTCAGCAGCACGTCACTGCCCCAGGCCGAGCCGACGATGCGCGCGCGCACGCCGTACACCCGCTGCGCCAGCCAGGCCAGCGTGCCGTGCGAGCTAAGGTAATGCGCGTGAATCCAGGCCGCGTCCACATGCTGCAGCCAGCGCGCCAGGCGGGGCAGTTGGCGCAGCAGGCCGATGTTGCCGCCGTGGGCCCGGGGCTGGGTCTGCAGCGCCAGGCGGCGCGCGGCCGGCACACAGGCTTCGAAGCCGGGCGCGAAACCTCGGCTGGAGGCGGCCCACAGCTCGACATCGGCCTGCAGCGCCAGCGCACGGGCCCACTTGAGCAGGTGCGGGCTGTCGCCGTCGCCCAGCAGCACCAGCCTCATGGCCGCAAACCGGCCCAGGCGTCGTAGTCGCCGCGTGAGCCGGCGTGCTGTTGCAGCCATGTCGCATCGGCCTGGCGGGTGTCGCCCACCACCTGGGCCGGCTGGCCGGCGACGATGGCGAAATCCTGCACCGTGCCGCTGACGTAGCTGAAAGCCCGCACCAACACACCGCGGCCGATGTGCGCGCCGGGCGCAATCACGCTGTGCGGGCCGATGAAACTGTAGGCGCCGATGTGCGTGGCGGCGCGAACGAAGCCGGGCGGATCGGCAGCACCCCAGTAAGCGCGGCCGGCCAGCCGCAGCGCCTGGTGGCTGCTGTGCGTCAAGACGCTGCAGTGCGTGGTGATCTGTACCCCTTCGGCCAACGTCAGCCCGCCCGACGCGTCGATGACGTTGTGGTGCCCGATGTAGACGTGATCAGCGATCTGAAGCCGCTCGGGCGCTTCGACATGGGTGTGGCTGCTGATGCGGGTGTGCGCCAGCCAGCGGCCGTCGGCTGCACGCCAGCCGTACAACATGCGCGGCCCCACCAACCGGCGCCACAGGCGCTGCAGCGTCGCCCGCATCAGCGGCCGGGCCCGAGGTGGATGTCGATGTGCACACGCGGAATGCTAGTCCACTGAATCAGTGAAATGGACGGTGAGGGACGCGCAAGACGGGATGCGATGCATGGCGCGAAGCACAGCGATGCCCATAGGCACAGCGCGCATTCGCAACGCCGCAGCGCGCCCGTATTGCGCGGACAGCACCGAACCGATTTCCGTGATTCAGCGGACTGGTACTCCGACCCAGCCGAAGCACTAGTGCTCCGGCCCAGGGGTTTCGAAACATGATGAAAGCGATGGATTCGGCCCGAGGGCAAGACGCAAATCCTCGCAATGCCCTGCGGGATTGCGAGGATTTGCAACGCCGCCATCGGGTCGAAGACGCGCTTTCATGTTCCGAAACCTCTGGGTCGGAGTACTAGCGGCGGGGTCGCTGCTGCAGCAGCCGCAGCAGCTGCAGCACGTCGTCGCGCAGCGCAGCACCGGGCACCAGAACCTGCAGCAGCGGCAGGCCGGCGTGTCGCGCAAAGCGCCACATCAGCACCGCCACACTGCAACCGTAGGCCAGCGATGCGGCCAGTGCAGCCCCTGCAGCGCCCAGGCGCGGCACGAGCAGCAGCGCCAGCGCACCGTTGAGCAGCAGCGACAGTGCAGCTACCTGCGCCGGCACCTGCGGCCGGCCGGCATGGTTGGTGAAGTAAGCCGACAGCACCGACGCGCCGCCGAACAGCAGCGCGCCGGGCAGCAGGATGGCCAGCGGCAACAGGCTGGCGCTGTACTCAGGGCCCAGCGCGCGCGGCACGATCCAGGCCGCCGCCAGACCCAGCAGCGGTGCTGCCAGCAGCAGCGCCAGCAGGCTCAGGTGCAGCACACGCAGTGTGGTGGCGGCAGCACGCGCAGCATCGGGTGTGCCGATGCGGCCGTAGACGGCCTGCGTCAGTGAGCCGGAGACGAACCACAGCAACTCGGCCACCACCACGGCGATCGAATAAACGCCGGTGGCCGACAGGCCCAGCAGCCGCTCGACGATGAACAAACCGACGCGGTAATTCAGCAGCGAAATTAGATTGGTGCCGCCGATCAGCGCGATGAAACGCGTGTCGCTGCGCAGCGCGGCAAAGTCCGGCCGCGCCAGCCGTGCTGCGCGCCAGAAAACCCACAGCAGCGCCAGCGCCAGCAGCACCTTGGCGGCCACCCAGGAAGCCAGCACCGGCTGCACGCCCTGGCCCCTGAAGACGCCGAGGGAGAACACGCCGGCCACGAAAAGCAGCGTCAGGCACGGCGGCAGCAACGCCACCCGCGCCATCGGCGTCATGCGGCCGTGGCCCAGCCACCAGCCGCTCAGGTTGGCGGGTAGCAGCAGCAGCGGCGCCGCCAGAGCCAGCAGCCACAGCATGGCGTAGGCCGGCGGGCCCCGGGTGGCCAACAGGGCCAGACCCAGCGCCGCCGCACAGCCCAATGCCATGCAGGCCAGCACCATGGCCGTGAGCCAGCCGCGCGGCGTTTCGCGGTGATGCGACACCCGCCGCGCCAGCACGATGCCGAAGCCCGAGAACATGGCCACCAGCACCGCTTCGGCACTGGTGAACAGCGCAAACTGGCCTTGCGCCTGCGTCGAGATGCGCGCCGTGACCGCGGTAATGGCCAGCACCGCGGCGACGCCGGCGGTGCGGGTAGCCAGGTTGATCAGCGTCCCGCGGGCAACGGTGTCGGCCGCCGGGTCGGCCGGCGGGTCGGCCGACACGTTCAGCCCAGCGCCGTGCGCAAGGCCTGCACCACGCGGTCCTGATCGGCCAGGCTCAAATCCGCGCTCATCGGCAGGCTCAGCACCCGCGCGGCCAGCCGCGTGCTCACCGGGCAACACTCCGGGCAGCAGTGCCTGGCGTAGGCCGGCTGCACGTTCAGCGGCTTGGGGTAGTGCACGGCAGTCGGTACACCGGCGGCCTTGAGCGCAGCCTGCACCGCGTCACGCCCATCGACCAGCACCGTGAACTGCGCGTAGACGCTGTCGCGGCCCGGCCGGATGGCAATCTGCTCGATGCCGTACAGCTGCCCGGCATAGCGCGCTGCGATGGCCGCGCGTTGCTGCAGCTCCCACCCGAAGCGCTCCAGCTTGCCCAGCAGGATGGCGGCCTGCAGCGTGTCCAGCCGCCCGCCCACGCCGAGCCGTGTGTGCGTGTAGCGTGCACTTTGCCCATGGATGCGAATCTCGCGCGCTGCCTGCGCCAGCCGGTCATCGTCGGTAAACAGCGCGCCGCCGTCGCCGTAGCAGCCCAGCGGCTTGCTCGGGAAGAAGCTCGTAGCGCCGAAGGTGCTGAGTGCGCACGAGCGTCGGCCTTCGTACAGCGCGCCGAAGCTCTGTGCAGCGTCTTCGATCACCGCCAGCCCGTGTTGCGCGGCGATGGCGTTGATCTCGGCCATGTCGGCGACTTGGCCATACAAGCCCACCGGCATGATGGCGCGTGTGCGCGGCGTGATCTTGGCTGCGACCCGGCGCACGTCGATGTTGGCGGTGTCCGCTTCGACATCGACGAACACCGGCTTGGCCCCGGCCAGCACGATCGTCTCGGCCGTGGCGGCAAAGGTGAACGGCGTGGTGATGACCTCGTCGCCCGGCGCGATGTCCAGCGCCATCAGCGCGATCAACAGCGCTTCGGTGCCGCTGGCCACCGTGATGCAGTGGCGGCTGCCGGTGAAAGCGGCGAGCGCGGTTTCCAGCTCCGCGACCTCGGGCCCCAGGATGTACTGGCCGTGATCCAGCACGCGCTGGATGCGCGCGTCGATGCTGGGCTTGAGCGCAGCGTACTGGGCTTTCAGGTCGGTGAATTGCATAACGTCAACGTGTCGCGGTCTAGCCGATAGGTGTCGCCGGTGGCAGGGCAGCGGGCCTGACCTTCGCCGTGCGCCGGCAGCGCCAGCCGCAGGCCATGGCGGCTCATCCAGCCGACGCGCCGTGCCGGCACACCGACCACCAGTGCAAAGGCCGGCACGTCTCGGCTGACCACAGCGCCTGCACCGACAAACGCGTACTCGCCGATCTTCAGGCCGCAGACGATGGTGCAGTTGGCGCCCAGCGTGGCGCCCCGCTCAACCAGCGTGCGGCGGTATTCCGTCTTGCGGACGACGGCCGCGCGCGGGTTGTGCACGTTGGTGAAGACCATGCTCGGGCCGCAGAACACGTCGTCCTCCAGCGTCACCGCGTCGTAGACCGAGACGTTGTTCTGCACCTTGACGTTGCTGCCGATGACCACATCGTTGCCGACATACACGCCCTGCCCCAGCGAGCAGCCGCTGCCGATGCGCGCCCCGGCCGACACGTGCACAAAGTGCCAGACATGGGTGCCGTCGCCGAGTTGCGCACCGTCGTCGACGATGGCGCTGGGGTGGATCACCGCACCCATGCTTCAGAACACCAGCGGCAAACCGACGCGCACGCCGTCACGCGCGCTGCGGTAGGCCGCGATGATGACTTCGAGCGAGCGCAGGCCTTCGTAGCCGTCGACGCCGGCCTCTTTCTCGCCGCGCAGCGTGGCGATCACGTTGTCGTAGTACAGCGGATGGCCGAAGCCGTAGACCGAAGGCGTGGCGTAGCTGGCATCCACCACCGCAGCGTCTGCTGGCTGTGGCGCATCGAACTCCCAATGGTCGATGCGATTGACCGCGACACCGCCGATGCGCACGGTGCCGCGCTCGCCGAGGATCGTGATGCTGCCTTCGAAATTCTTGCCGTGCGTCAGCATCGTGACGTTGATCGAGGCCAGCCCGCCGCTGCGCAGGCGCAGGCTCATGGTGCCGGTGTCCTCGGCCTCGATCGCGCGCGCCAGCGTGGCGGTGTAGGCGTGCACGCTATCCACCGGGCCGACCAGCCAGTCGACCATGTCGACGTAGTGGCTGGCCTGGTTGAGAAAAGCGCCGCCGTCCATGTCCCAGCGGCCGCGCCAGGGCGCATCGTCGTAGTAGCTTTGCGGCCGCGTCAGAACACGTTGACGGTGACCATGTAGACGCGGCCGAAACGCCCGCCGTCGACAGCCGCCTTGAGCAGCTGCATGGTCGGGTTCAAACGGTTCTGCTTGACGACGAAGAGCTTGACGCCGGCGTCACGGCAGGCGCGCACCATGGCCATGCCGTCGTCCCACTTGGTGGCCATCGGCTTTTCGCTCAGCACATGGCGGCCGGCGGCGGCCACGCTGATGGCCTGGCGCGGGTGCAGGCCGCTGGGCGTGGCCAGCGTGACGATGTCGGCATCGCTGGCCTGCAGCAGCGCGTCCAGCGAATCGAAGCCCGCTGCACCGGTGGCCGCCACCGCAGCATGCAGTGCTGCGGGGCGGTTGTCGCACACGGCCACCAGCTCCGCGCGGCCATCGTGCTGGCGCAGCGCTTCGATGTGGTTGGTCGAGATGCGGCCGCAGCCCACCAGTGCGAAGCGGATCGGGCGGCCGGTGATGGTGGGCGCGGGGGCTGTCATGCGGGGCCGATTCTATTGGCCGGCCTAAACTTCCCAGCTGCAACCACAGGTCGAGCACAGGTCGAGCATGAGCGAGCCACACCCTTCTCAAAATCAGCCGCACGCCGAGCGCAGCGATAGCCAATTGAACGCTGAGCGCAGCGAAAGCCACTTGATTACCGAGCGCCGCGACAAGCTGCAGGCGCTGCGCCAGCAAGGCGTCGCTTTCCCCAACGACTTCAAGCCCACGCACCACGCGGCTGACCTGCACCACAAGCACAGCCAGACGCCCAACGACGAGCTGGAGCCGCAGGCTGTGCGCGTCAGCGTGGCGGGCCGGTTGATGCTCAAGCGCGTGATGGGCAAGGCCTGCTTCGGCACGCTGCAGGACGTGTCGGGCCGCATCCAGCTCTACATCACGCAGGACACGGTGGGCGCCGATGCGCTGGCGGCTTTCAAACACAACGACCTCGGCGACATCCTCGGCTGCGAGGGCCTGCTGTTTCGTACCAAGACCGGTGAGCTGTCGATCAAGGCCACGCGCGTGCGGTTGTTGACCAAGAGCCTGCGGCCGCTACCGGACAAGTTCCACGGCATGGCCGACCAGGAGCAGAAGTACCGTCAGCGTTATGTCGACCTGATCACCGACGACACGGCGCGGGCGCGTTTTGTGGCGCGCAGCAAGGCGGTGAGCTCGATTCGCAGTTTCATGGTCGAGCACGGCTTTCTGGAAGTGGAGACGCCGATGCTGCACCCCATCCCGGGTGGCGCGAATGCCAAGCCATTCACGACGCACCACAACGCGCTGGATCAGCAGATGTTCCTGCGCATCGCGCCCGAGCTGTACCTGAAGCGGCTGCTGGTGGGCGGCTTCGAGCGGGTGTTCGAGATCAACCGCAACTTCCGCAATGAAGGCATCAGCGTCCGGCACAACCCGGAGTTCACGATGATGGAGTTCTACGCCGCCTACTGGACGCACCTGGAGCTGATGGACTTCACCGAAGCCGTGTTGCGCCACGCGGCGCGCGCAGCCACCGGCTCGGCGGCGCTGAGCTACGCCGGCAAGGCCGTGCACCTGGACCAGCCGTTTGTGCGCCTGAGCGTGCGCGATTCGCTGATCGCGCATGCTGGGTTGAGCGCCCAGCAGGCCGACGACGCCGCGCTGCTGCGCGACAAGCTCAAAGCCGCAGGCCACGAGGCACCGGCGCACTGGGGGCTGCCGGCGCTGCAGTTCGGCCTGTTCGAAGCCGCTGTGGAGGCGCAGCTGTGGCAGCCGACCTTCATCACCGACTACCCGGTGGAGGTGAGCCCGCTGGCACGTGCGAGCGACGCCAACCCGCTGGTCACCGAGCGCTTCGAGCTCTTCATCACCGGCCGTGAGATGGCCAATGGATTCTCGGAGCTGAACGACGCCGAAGACCAGGCCGCCCGCTTCAAGGCCCAGGCCGCCAACAAGGAAGCCGGCGACGAAGAGGCGATGTTCTACGACGCCGATTTCATCCGCGCTCTGGAGTACGGCATGCCACCGGCCGGTGGCTGCGGCATCGGCATCGACCGGCTGATGATGCTGATCACCGACAGCCCGAGCATCCGCGATGTGATCCTCTTCCCGGCCTTGCGCCGGGAATCGACATGAAACCGGCGCTGCCGGGGATCGACATGACGCCGACGCTGCGGCGAAAGGCCTAGGCTGTCGTGGACCTGCAGGCGACCAGCCGATGAGCCAGCCCGCGCGCCTGTCCTCGCTGCCCGAGATCGAAGCGGCGATCTGGCGCGAGCTGGCAGCGGCCATCCGCAGCCGCGGCCAGGCCCAACACGGTTGGCGGCTGGGCGTGCTGGCCACGGTGGACGGCGAAGCGGCCGATGCACGCAGCGTCGTGCTGCGCGACATCGACGCGGCAGCGCACACGCTCTTGATGTACACCGACGCGCGCAGCCCCAAGGCGCAGCAACTGGTTGCGCACCCGCAGGGCACGCTGGTGCTGTGGAGCGCCGCGCTCGGCTGGCAGTTGCGCTTGCGTGTGCTGTTGAGCCTGCAGACCAGCGGCTTGCAGGTGTCCTCACGTTGGGCGCAGCTGAAGCTGACGCCGGCGGCGCAGGACTATCTGTCGCCGCTGCCCCCCGGCACCGTGCTGGGCACCCCAGTGCAAGTGCCGGCGCCAGAACGACAAAGCCGCGGGCACTTTGCAGTGCTGACGGCTCAGGTGCAGTCCACCGACTGGCTGGAGCTCCACACGCAGGGTCACCGGCGTGCGCGCTTCACGGATGCTCAAGCAGTCTGGGTTACGCCCTGACTCTGCCTTGAACGCCCGCCGAATCAGCGGCGGCCGGCCAACAGCGGCCCGGCGCCCGCGGTCCATCGCCCCCAGCTGCGCTCAACCGTGTCGGAACAGCGGCTTGCGCTTGCCCATGAACGCCTCCATACCTTCCTTCTGGTCGGCTGTTGCGAACAGCGAATGAAAGGCATGGCGCTCGTAGCCCACACCGTCGGCGAGGCTGCTTTCGAAAGCCCGGTTGATGCAGGCCTTGGCCATCATCACGCTCGGCCCGCTCATGGCGCAAATCAGCTCGCCCGCCGCCAGCGCTTCTCCCAGCAGCTTGTCGGCCGCCACCACGCGCGACACCAGGCCGGCACGCTCGGCTTCGGCCGCGTCCATCATGCGGCCGGTGAGCACCAGGTCCATGGCCTTGCTCTTGCCCACTGCACGCGGCAGCCGCTGCGTGCCGCCAGCGCCAGGAATGATGCCGAGCTTGATCTCGGGCTGACCGAAGCGGGCAGTGTCGGCAGCGATGATGAAGTCGCACATCATCGCCAGCTCGCAGCCGCCGCCGAGTGCGAAGCCGGCGACTGCGGCGATCACCGGTTTGCGCACCTGGCGGATGGTTTCCCAATTGCGGGTGATCAAGCCGCCCTGGAAAACTTCGACAAAGGTCTTGCCGGCCATGGCCCCGATGTCGGCGCCGGCCGCAAAGGCTTTGCCGCTACCGGTGAGGACGATGCAGCCGACAGTGTCGTCGGCGTCGTGGGCCAGCAGCGCGGCGCCGAGCTGGTCCATCAGCGCGTCGTTCAGTGCGTTGAGCTGCTGCGGGCGGTTCAGCGTGATCAGCGCCACACGGCGATCACCGCTGCCACGCAGCTCGGACAGGATCAGGTCTTCGGTACTCATGTTCGGTCTCCGTGCGCTAGCGGGGCGGCACTATAAAACGGTGATAACGGCGGCAGAAGCACGGTCGTTTATGACGTTCTTGCGCGAAGGTCGCAGAGTAAGCTTCAAGACGACGCGTCTCATCGCTGTCACGCCCCCGCGTGTGGCGCCAAACCCCCGCCATGCCCATCATCTTCCGCAAGACCGCAAAAGGCGTCTCCGAGATCGAGACCCGCGCGCACCGGCTGACGCCGCGCATGCGCAGCACGCTGATCCTGGTCGACGGCAAGCGCGACGCCGAAGATTTGCGTGCGCTGGTGCTGCAACAGGCCGACGAAACGCTGGCTGCCTTGCTCCAGCAAGAGTTCATCGAAGCCGTTGGCGAAACGCTGGGCGACACCTTGCGCGGCGGCCCGGCCGCTGCCGGTACCGCAGGTGCAGCGGGTGCAACGGGTGCAACGGGCAGTGCGACCGGCGCCGACACCGATACGCCGGCCCGACCGCCGATCAACCTCGACAACGTGCGCCGCAACCTCGTGCGCCTGCTCAACGAAGCGCTGGGCCCGGAGGCGGAATCGCTGGCCATCCGCATTGAACGGGCGCGCAGCGCCAATGACTTGCGGCCGCTGGTGGCCCAGGCCGTGGGCCTTGTCAGCTCGGCCCGCGGGCGCGCGGCTGGCGAAGCTTTCGCGGCCAAGATGCCGGAGCTCTGAACCCGCGGCTTGTGCCGCGCGGTACAGGCGGTACAGGCGGCGCAGGGCCGAGAGGTTTCGAGCGGCCGCGCCGAGGCCGCCCGGGTTTCGATGGCGGCCCAAGGCCACCGGGGTTTCGAATGGCGGCCCAAGGCCACCGGTGCTCTCAGCGCCCGCGCTCAGCCTGCTGCGGCAGACGCTCGATCAACAGGTCCACATACGACTGCGCGTCCTGGCGGATCAGGATGCGCACGGGCAGGTACTGCAGGCTCGGCGCCACCCACAACTCGGCCGTCAGCTCCTGGCCGGCGCGGCCTTCGCGGCGCGGCTTGACGTGCACGGCCGGCACGGGGCCGGCGGGGGTGTCCAGCGTTTCGCTGGCCAGCACGTCGTAGGTCCACGGCTCGACGCGGCGCGGCAGCGCCAGCGGCAGCTCGACGGTGCGGCCGGGCTGCAGGCGAGCCGGCTGCATCGTGAACAGCCACGTCATCTGCACGAACTGGCTGGCACTGTCCTGCACGCCGGCCGGCCGTGGCAGCACACGGCCGTCCGGCAGGTGCACGGCGTCGTTGTCCAGCACGATGCTCAGGCGCCGCGGCTCGCGCAACACGATCCGCGTTTCTTCGTCATAACGGCGCGGTTGCAGGCCTTCAGCCGTGATCTCACCTTCACTGCTGATGCGCCGGCTCATCAGCGGCGCAAATGACGGGCCGACGCTGATGTCCAGATGGATTTGATAGCGCGTACCGGCGCGCAGCCACTCGACCTGCGCCTGGCCTTGCACCGGGCCCTGGAAGTTGCCGCTGAGCGTGTAGCTCAGCCGCGTCGACGGCGGCCATTCAAAAGCCGCTGCAGCGGCTTCAGCCGTTGACGCCGACGCGGCCGCCGACGCCGACGTCGATGCCGACACAGACGCCGACACCAACGGCGGCACACCTGGGGCCATGGCCGGCGCCGCGGCCAAGTCGGGCAACGGCAGCAGCGCATCCAGCTGTGCGGTCCGTGGCGGCGGCGGCTCCGCTGCGGGCAGCGGCTGTGTTGATTCGGCTGCCGATGCGGCAGCCTGCGGCGGCAGCGGACGCAGGCGGTTGACCCGTGGCAGCGGCGCAGCAGGTGCAGCGGTGGGCGATGCTGCGGGCGGTGCGCCAGGCGGTGCAGCCCGCTGCAACTCGCGCACAAAGGCGACCTGGATGCGTTGCGGCCGGCGATCTGCAGCGCCGTCGCCCAGGCGGCTTGGCAGCGTGCGGTCGGCCAGCGTCAGGTGAATCAGCGTGACGATGAGCGTCAGCGCAAGCAGGGCCGCCAGCGTGCGCGGCGGCCGTGGCCTGGGCCCACGCGGCAGCAGCTCAGTGCGCAGCAGCACCGATAAAGCAGCTCAGCGCCGCCACCGCGCTGAGTCGGAAGCGCAAGCCCAGCCAGGCCGCTGCACCGTGCGCCGGGTAGGACCGGCGGTCCACCGCATAACTCAGCAGCAGCAGAGCACCGTGGATCACGAGCGCGCTGAAAGCCGGCATCAACAGCGCTGGCCAGGCCAGCAGCGAAGGCACCACGCCCCACACCAGCCCGGCGGTGGCGGCCGCTGGCTGCCGCATCGCCAGGCCCCAGTGAATGCCGCCCAAAAAGCTCAGGATCAACGCCGCATAGGCCGACAGTGCCAACGCCACGTGTCCCTGGGCTTCACCGCGCAGCAGCCACAACAGCAGCGCACCGGCAACAAAGGGCAGCAACCCGGCGTACCCCAGACCCAGCGCCCAGCGCGTGGGCCGGGTGGGTGGATTGATCGGGCCACCGGCGGCCATTGGCGGCACCGCTGCAGCGTGATCGGGCAAGGCGTTCAACGGCACGGTCTACTTTTTGGCGGCAGCCGCCGCAAGCAGCTTTTCCACCAGATCAGCCGGGATGGCGCCTGGCTTGCGCGTGCCATCTTCGAAGAACACAGCCGGCGTGCCGTTGATGCGGTACTGGCGCGAAAAGGCCAGGTTGCGCTCCAGCGCGCTGCTGTCGCAAGTGGGCGCAGCTTTGGGCGGCACGGTGTTGCCCAGCATCCAGGCGCGCCAGACAGCCACGTTGTCCTTGGCGCACCAGATGTCACGCGACTTGGCGGCCGAATCGGGCCCGAGGATCGGCAGCAAGAAGGTGTAGACGGTGACGTTCTTCAGCGCCGCCACATCGCGCTCGAAGCGCTTGCAATAACCGCAGTTGGGGTCTTCAAAAATTGCCAGCTTGCGGCTGCCGTTGCCCTGCTTGAAGACCATCGCATCTTTCAGCGGCAGCTTGTCCCAGGGCATGGCCAGCATCTTCTCCAGACGCGCCTCAGTCAGGTCGGTGCGGGTGCGGGTTTCGACCAGCGAGCCGCCCACCAGGATGTGCTCGCCCTTGTCGTCGCTGTAGAGAATTTCCGTCCCGCCGTAGCGCACCTCCCACAGGCCCGGCACCGGCGAGCGGTTGACTTCGTCGATGGCCGGCAGCTGCGGCAGCCTTTCGCCCAGCGCTTTGCGGATTTGCGCTTCCTGGGCCCACGCGATGGCGGGGCCCAGCAACGCCAGTGCGGCCAGCAGCGGCAGCAGGAGTGGAAAAATTCGGCGGTACGGCATGGAAGAAGTCCCCGGTCAGTTGGGTCGCGAAAGCAAGCGTGCGGCGATGCAGATGTGCTGTGCGTGTTGTGCGTGTTGTGCGTGTTGTGCGTGCTCTGCGTGCTCTGCGTGCTCTGCGTGCTCTGCGTGTTGCGGGCGTTACGGATGTTGCGGGTCTGGTGCGTGTTGCGCGTCTGGTGCTTATTGCACGTACTGTGTGGCGCCCACTCAGCCGCCGAGTGCCATGCCGGTGAGCAGCCGCTTCAACGGCGGCAGCCGGTTCACCAGCGTCAAGCCGCGGTTGCGCAGCTCCCGGGCCAGCGGCGCCGGGTGCGCAAACAGCTGCAACAGGCCGTCGGTGACCTGCGCCATGGCCCAGGTCGGGCCGCGGCGGCGGCGGGCATAGCGCGCGCCCAGGCGGACATCACCTAAAGCGCGCCAGCTTTCACGGCCGGCGATCTCTTGGGCCAGCACCGCCACATCGGCCAGCCCGAGGTTCAGGCCCTGGCCGGCCAGCGGGTGCACGACGTGCGCTGAATCGCCCACCAGCACCCAGCCCGGGCCGTGCACGGCATCGGCACGGGCCAGTGCCAGCGGCCACTGCGCGCGTCGGCCGGCCAGCGTCAAAGCGCCGGCGGCGCCTTGTGTGGCGTCGGTGACGGCGGCTGCAAATGCGGCGTCGTCCATCGCCATCAGCAAATCCGCCTGGCTGTCCGGCACCGACCAGACAAGGCCGTAGCTGCGCTCCGGCTGCGGGCGCGACAGCGGCAGCAGCGCCAGCACGTCCGGGCTGCGAAACCACTGCCGCGCGATGCCGGCATGCGGCTGCCCGCTGACCAGGCGCGCGGCCACCGCGCGCTGGCCGTAGGCGTGCCGGGGCATCGCCACACCCAGCTGCTGCCGGGTTGCGGAATCGCGGCCTTCGGCCAGCACCTGCAGCGCGGCCGGGCAGGCCTGGCTGACGAATTCCAGCCGCGGCGCAAAGCGTGCTGCAGCCCGCAGCGCCGATTCGAGCTCGCCCGCGTCGACGATCCAGGCCAGCTCCGGCAGCGACTGGCTCCAGGCGCTGAAGTCCAGCACCGTGCCAGCGGTGTCGCCTTCGACGTGCATCTCATACACCGCCGTGCGCGCATCGGGCGGCATCGCGGCCCAGACCTTCAGCGTCGTCAGCAACTGCACCGACGCGGCGTTGAGGGCGAAGGCGCGCGCGTCGCTGTTGCTGTTGCTGTTGCTGTTGCTGTTGCTGTCGCTGTCGCCGCTGCTGACACCCACGCCAACGCGACCGCCGTCGCGGCTTTGCACCGGCTGCTCCAGCACGGCCACGCTCAAACCCTGCCGAGCCAGCGCCAGCGCTGCGGACAAGCCGACGACACCGCCGCCGCGCACCAAAACATCGACATCAACCATTGCCCGATTGTAGGGAGCCGGCCCGTGCGGCCCAGGCCTGTGCGAGCCCGGCCCACGGCCACAATGGCGGCCTTGCCCAACCGATGGAGAGCCCTTTTTGAGCGAACTCGCCTGCACCATCGCGGCGCTGCATGTGTACCCGATCAAGTCCTGTGCCGGCGTGTCTCTGCAGCAGGCGCTGCTGGTCGAAACCGGCATCGAGTTCGACCGCGCCTGGATGTTGGTCGACCCGCAGGGCGAGATGCTGACGCAGCGCGAACTGCCGCGCATGGCGCTGGTGCAACCGCAATTCAAGGCCGGCGAGCTGATGCTGCGCGCGCCCGGCATGCTGGCCTTGCACTTGCGGCAGGACACTGTAGAGGCGCCGACCCGCGTGCGGGTGTGGGGCGACGTCGTCAAGGCCTACGACATGGGCGCACTGGCAGCGCAGTGGTTCAGCGACTTTCTCGGCCGGCCGCTGCGGCTGGTGCGCTTCGATCCCGAGCAGCAGCGCCTGGCCGATCCGCAGTGGGTCGGCGACATGGCGGCCGAAACGGCCTTCGTCGACGGCTACCCGCTGCTGGTGATCAGCGATGCCTCGCTGGCCGAACTGAACACGCGGCTGGCGGCGCGCGGCAACGCGCCGGTGACGATGCAGCGCTTCCGGCCCAATCTCGTGCTGGCCGGTCTGCAAGCCCACGACGAGGACCATCTGCACGAGATCGTGATCACCACCGACGGGGGCCCGGTGACGCTGCGGTTGGTCAAGCCGTGTTCGCGCTGCGCCATACCGAATATCGACCCCGCAACCGCCACCGCCAGCCACGAGCCGGGCGACACGCTGGCCGGCTACCGCGCCGATGCGCGCATGCAGGGTGCCGTCACGTTCGGTATGAACGCGGTAGTGGTGAGCGGCTTCGAGCGGACGCTGTGTGTGGGCCAGGCAGCGACCGCGACGCTGGCCTTCGACGCAGCCTGACGACGCAACGGCCTGACGACATTGCGGCCTCAGGGCTGCCGATCGGGCAACGGGATGAACTCGGTCTCGCCCGGCACCGTGCCCAGGCGCTGCGCGGCCCAGTCGTCGGCGGCCTGCACGATGCGCTCTTTGCGGCTGGACACGAAGTTCCACCAGATGTGGCGCGGCCCCAGCGGCGCGCCGCCGATCAGTACCACGCGCGCGTCGCCGCTGGCCGACAGCATCGGCTCCGCCCGCGCCGCCAAGGGCTGCATCGTGTGCGGCAGCAGCGGCGTACCGTCCAACTGCACGCCGCCGCTGACGACGTAGACCGCGCGCTCCTCGGAGGCGGGCAGCGGAAAGGCATCGCCGGCGCTGAGCGCGATGTCCAGGTAGAGCGTCTCCGAGTGCACGGCCACGGGCGACCGCACGCCGAAGGCCTCACCGACTAGCACCCGCACCCGGGCACCGCCAATCTCCAGTGCGGTGACGGCCGCGGCCGGCGTGTGCAGGAACGAAGGCGCGACCTCTTCATCGGCCACCGGAAGCGCAGCCCACAGCTGTAGGCCGTGGCTGACACGCGGGCCGCGCAGCAAATCGTCGGGTGTGCGCTCGGAGTGGACGATGCCGCGGCCGGCCGTCATCCAGTTGACGGCGCCGGGCTCTATGCGTTGCACGGCGCCGGTGGAATCGCGGTGCAGCATGGCGCCTTCGAACAGGGTGGTCACGGTGGCCAGGCCGATGTGCGGGTGCGGGCGCACGTCGTGGTTGTCGTCCGGCCCGGCAACGATGGGGCCGAAGTGATCGAAGAACACAAAGGGCCCGACCGCCTGGCGCTGTGCCGACGGCAGCAGCCGGCGCACCGTGAAACCACCGCCCAGATCCTTGGTGTGCGGGCGGATCAGTGGCAGGGCGGGCGGCAAGGCGGACTCGGTGGGTGCAATCGGGTCAGTGTAGGAAACTCGCCGGCTTCACGCCCTGCGCCAGGAAAGCATCCATGAGTCTCAAGTGCGGCATCGTCGGCCTGCCCAACGTCGGCAAATCCACGCTTTTCAATGCCTTGACCAAGGCCGGCATTGCGGCTGAGAACTACCCGTTCTGCACCATCGAGCCCAACATCGGCATCGTCGAATTGCCCGATGCGCGCCTTACCCGGCTGGCTGCCATCGTCAAGCCCGAGCGCGTGGTGCCGGCCATCGTCGAGTTCGTCGACATCGCCGGTCTGGTGGCCGGCGCCAGCCAGGGCGAAGGCCTGGGCAACCAGTTTTTGAGCCACATCCGCGAGACCGATGCCATCGTCAATGTCGTGCGCTGTTTCGAAGACGACAACGTGATTCACGTCGCCGGCAAGGTCGACCCGATCTCCGACATCGAGGTCATCCAGACCGAGCTTTGCCTGGCCGACCTGGCTACGGTCGAAAAAAGCCTGCACCGCTACGTCAAGGCCGCGCGCTCGGGCAACGACAAGGAAGCCGCGGCGCTGGTCAAGGTGCTGGAGAAATGCCAGACCGCGCTGGACCAGGCGCTGCCGGTGCGCGGCATCGATTTCAGCAAGGAAGAGCGCGTTATCCTGAAGCCACTGTGCCTGATCACGGCCAAGCCGGCCATGTTCGTCGGCAACGTCAGCGAGACCGGTTTCGAGGGCAACCCGTTTCTGGACCGGCTGCGCGAGTACGCCGCCAGACACAACGCGCCAGTGGTAGCCATCTGCGCCAAGACCGAGGCAGAGCTGGCCGACATGGCCGACGAGGACAAGGCGCTGTTCCTGGCTGAGATGGGCCAGGACGAGCCGGGCTTGAACCGCCTGATCCGCGCCGCCTTTACGCTGCTGGGCTTGCAGACCTACTTCACCGCGGGGCCGAAGGAAGTGCGCGCGTGGACCATCCACATCGGCGACACCGCGCCGCAGGCCGCCGGTGTCATCCACACCGATTTCGAACGCGGCTTCATCCGCGCACAGACCATCGCTTTCGACGACTTCGTGGCCTTGAAAGGCGAACAAGGCGCCAAGGACGCCGGGAAGATGCGCGCCGAAGGCAAAGAGTACGTTGTCAAGGATGGTGACGTGATGAACTTCTTGTTCAACGTCTGAAGCTCTGGCTCAGGCCGCCGGGTGCGCGCAACCGCCGCTCGCGCGCAGTGGTCAATCGACGCGAGCGCATGGTGGGCTGTCCAGCACCCCCGTGCTGATGGCGGCGTAGAGTCGCACGCATCTTGAGCTCCCCTTCCCCTGTACCGCCAGCGCGGCCCTCGGTAGGCCCGCCTGGCCCGCCTGCTCCGCCTGCTCCGCCTGCTCCGCCTGCTCCGCCTGCTCCAAATGCGAGCCGCGCGCCGCTCACTGGCGCAGCAGCAGCGGTGGCCGCACCGCCGCTCCACAGCCCCCCGGCGCTGCGCGTGGTACTGCTGACGGCTCTGGCCTACGTCGCTGTCGGCATGCTGGCGGTGTTGCTGGCCGGGCCGCCCGGCTACGCGGCGCCGCTGTATCCGTCGGCCGGCATCGCTTTGGCGGCGCTGATGGCGTATGGCCGCGCGGCCGCGGTAGGTGTGCTGCTCGGCGCTTTTGTGGTCAACCTCGGTCTGGGCGCAATGCGCGGTGTCGGCGGGCATCTGCTGATCAGCCTGCCTTTGTTGATAGGCGTCGGCGCCAGCCTGCAGGCCTGGGTGGGTGCCGCCCTGGTCAAGCGTTTTGTCGGCACGGATGCGGTGCTGAGCGCGCCGCGCGATATTGCGCTGGCGGGTTTTTTTGGTGCGCTGCTGGCTTGCTTGGTGAGCCCGAGCATCGCCACGCCGGCTCTGGTGTTGACCGGAACCGTGGCCCGCGCCGATGCGCTGGGCACCTGGCTGACCTGGTGGACCGGTGACGCCCTGGGCGTGCTGATCGCCGCGCCTTTGGTGCTGACGCTGATCGGTCGCCCGGCGGCAGACTGGCGCCCGCGCCGACGCACATTGGCGCTGCCGCTGACGCTGGCGCTGGTGCTGCTATCGGCTGCGATGCTGGAAACGGCGCGCCTGGACGAAGCCCGCCGCCGCGTGGTAATTGAACGCGAAGCCGACCGCCTGGCCGCCGAGACGCGCGCCCGGCTGAATGCGGCGCTGCATGCACTGCAGGCGCTGCGCGGCGCTGCGGGCGCTGACGGCAACGTCGACGGTAATGTTTTGCGCGCCGCATCACGCTGGTGGCTGGCACAGCCGCTGCATCTGCAGGCCATGGGCTTCAGCCCGCGGGTGGCCGGCGAGCGCATCGCGGCGGTCGAGGCGGCAGCGCAGGCGCAGGGCCTGAACGGCTACCGAATCTTCGACCGCGACGGCGGCCGCGACCGTGCTGTGCGCGGCGAGGTGCTGCCGGTGCGAGAGATCGAACCGCGCGACGACAACCGCGGCGCACTCGGCGTCAACGCCTGGTCGGTGCCTGAGGCCCTACAGGCGCTGCTGACCGCGCGCGACAGCGGCGAGCCGGCGGCCACCGCAGCTTTTACGCTGTCACAGCTGCCGCAGAGTGGCGCCGGCGTCGTGCTGTACCAAGCGCTGTACAGCGGGCAGCCGCAGACCCTGGCGCAGCGGCAAGCGCAGTTCAGTGGCGTCGTTTTCGTTACGCTGCGGACCGAGCGAGCGCTGGCCGATCTGTCACCGCAAGAGCGCAGCTTTTTGCAGTGGTGTTTGAAGGACGTGGCTTCAGCTGGCGGCCCGCAGCGTTGGGCCGGCCCGCCGGGTTGCGAAACCAGCAGTGCAGCCGAAGGCCAGCCAGCGCTGGAGCGCAGCCTGAATTGGGCAGGCCGGCAACTGGTGTTGACCATGCGGGCTGATTCCAGCGCCGTACCCAGCGAGCGCGAAACGACCTGGCTCCTGGTGCTGGCCGCCATGGCGGCCTCGGCGCTGCTGGGCGCGCTGCTGTTGACCGTCACCGGCCAGCAGCGGCGTACGCAGCTGGCCGTGCGCGCCGGCACCAAGACGCTGCGCGGGGAGGCCGCCGAGCGCAAGCGCACCGAGGCTGCGCTGCGCGAAAGCGGTGAGCGGCTGCGCAGCATCCTGGACAACGTGCCGCTGGGCGTGATGTTCCTGGACCCGGAAGGCCGGCTGATCGAGTGCAACCTGCAATTCACACAGATGGTCGGCATGAGCATGCAGGCGCTGCTGGGCCGCTCGGTGGCCGAGCTGGTGCACCCGGACGATGCACTGCACATGCGCCGCCTGCGGCGCGAACTGCTGCAGGGCCAGGCCGGCGCTTCTATTGACGGCGTGCGGCTGCTGCCAACCACCGGCGCAGCCGCTGGCATAACCGTGCGCGTGCGCACGAGCGCGCTGCGCGGTGCCGACGGCCAGATGCTGCGCATGGTCGGCGTGGTCGAGGACACCACCGAGCACCTGCGGCTGCTGGGCTCTGAACGCGCGCTGCAGCAAGCCGAGGCGGCCAACCGCGCCAAAAGCGACTTTCTCTCCCGCATGAGCCACGAGCTGCGCACGCCGCTGAACGCGATGATCGGTTTTTCGCAACTGCTGGGGCTGGACCGCAATCCCGAGCTGGTGCCGCACCAGCGTGATTGGACGCAGCAGATTCAGCGCGCCGGCTGGCACTTGTTGGAGATGATCAACGAGACGCTGGACCTGGCGCGCATTGAGTCCGGCGCGGTGCAGCTGACCCTGACGCCGCTGGACGTGCCGTCGATGGTTGCTGCCTGCCGCGCGATGCTGGCCGGGCCGGCGGCGCAGCGCGGTGTGCAGATCGAAGAGCGGCTGGGCGCCAATGCCGCAACCGTGTTGGGCGATGCCACGCGCGTCAAGCAGGTGCTGACGAACCTGTTGTCCAACGCCGTCAAGTACAACCGCGAAGGCGGCGCAGTGCATGTGACGAGCCGGCTGACGGCGGCAGGCCAGGTGGAAATCGCGGTCACCGACACGGGCCTGGGCATGTCGGACACCCAGGTGCAGGGCCTCTTCCAGCCGTACAACCGACTGGGGCGCGAGAAGTCGGGCATCGAAGGCACCGGCATCGGCCTGGTGATCTCGCGCCGGCTGACGGAATTGATGGGCGGCACGATGGGCGTCACCAGCACTGCAGGTGCCGGCTCCTCTTTCATCATCACGCTGCCTGCGACAGCACCCACCGAACACCCGGCCCCGCGCAACAGCGAGAGCACGCCCGCGCCCTACCAGCAGCGCCTGGTGCACTACGTCGAGGACAACGACACCAACATTGAGGTCATGCGCGGCGTGCTGGCCCAGCGCCCGCAGGTGCTGCTGCGCACCAGCCAGCTCGGGCTGGACGGGTTGGCGGCCATCCGGCGCGAGCGGCCGGACCTGATCCTGCTCGACATGCACTTGCCGGACATCAGCGGCCTGGAGCTGCTGCGTCACCTGAAGCAGGATGTGGAGGTGGCCGAGATTCCGGTCATCGTCGTGTCCGCTGACGCCACGCCCGGGCAGATCGCCCAGGCCCTGACGCTGGGCGCGGTGCAATACGTGACCAAGCCGCTGGACGTTGCGACGTTTCTGCCGCTGGTCGACAACGCCCTGGAGGAAGTCGACACGCGTTGGGGGATGTGAGCAGGCACTCGCCCGGCAGACCCTGAGAAGCTGACGTTTCACCCGCCGGCGGCCGCTGCGGCGCATTAAGCACTCGCGGGGGTCGAGTGCTAATATTCGCGGAACTTGCACCGCCTGCTGTTGATCCGAGAGCCCATGAACACCGCCGATAACACTGCTCTATCCGTCCGCGACCCGTGGACGCTGATGCCGCCCCTGGGCAACCTGGAGGCCTATGTCTCGTCCGTCAACCGCATGCCGATGTTGACCCAGGGCGAGGAAGTTGAACTCGGCCGCGCCCTGCGCGACCATGGCGATGTGCAGGCCGCCGGGCGGCTGGTGCTGTCGCACCTGCGGCTGGTGGTTTCGATCTCGCGCCAGTACCTCGGCTACGGTCTGCCCCAGGGTGACCTGATCCAGGAAGGCAACGTCGGGCTGATGAAGGCCGTCAAGCGCTTCGATCCCGAGCAGGGCGTGCGGCTGGTCAGTTATGCGCTGCACTGGATCAAGGCCGAGATGCACGAGTACATCTTGAAGAACTGGCGCATGGTCAAGGTCGCGACGACCAAGGCTCAGCGCAAACTGTTTTTCAACTTGCGCTCTATGAAGCAGGGCCTCAAGCAAGGTCAGGGCGAAGACCAGGCAGCCGAAACCTTCCGCAATACGCTGACGCCAGCTCAAGTGGCGCACATTGCGCAGAAGCTGAATGTCAAGCCAGAAGAAGTCATCGAGATGGAAACGCGCATGTCGGGCGGTGACGTGGCGTTGGAGCCGCAAACCGACGACGGCGAGGAGAGCTTTGCGCCCATTGCTTACTTGGCTGACGACACCCAGGAGCCGACGCGGCGCATGGAAGCGCTGCACCGCGATTGGCTTAGCAGCGACGGCATCGGCACCGCGCTGGCGGTGCTGGACGATCGCAGCCGCCGCATCGTCGAAGAGCGCTGGCTGAAGGTCAACGACGACTCGTCGGGCGGCATGACGCTGCATGAACTGGCCGCTGAATACAAGGTCAGCGCCGAGCGCATTCGCCAGATCGAAGTCGCGGCGCTGAAGAAGATGCGCAAGGCTTTGGAAGCCGTGCCAGCGCACTGACTGGCGCGGTTGGATCAACCCCGGGCCAGCACCAACCGGCTCATCCCACGACGGCCCCATTCGGGGCCGTCGTCACGTCAGGCCGCGCCGCCCGGGCCGGAGCCCTTGCCCAGCAACAGCTTCAGATCGTGCTGCAGCGCTTCAGCGCCGCTGCCGTAGCGCGCGAACAGGCGCACCCGGCCCTGGGCATCGAAGACATAGCTCGCCGCGGTGTGGTCGATCGAGTAGTTGCCAGGCGTGCTGCCCGGGACCTTGGCGTAGAACACCTTGAAGTGTTTGGCAGCAGCCTGCGTTTGTTCGGGCGTGCCACGCAGCGCGACGAAACCGGCGCCGAAGTTGGCCACATAAGCCCGCAGCAGCTCGGGCGTGTCGCGCTCGGGGTCGACGGTGATGAAGACCCCTTGCACCCGGTCGCCATCGGCGCCCAGCGAATTTTTAACCGCGGCCAGCTCGGACAGCGTCGTCGGGCAGACGTCCGGGCACTGCGTGAAGCCGAAGAAGACCACGGTCACGCGGCCTTTGAAGTCAGCCAACGTGCGCTGCCGTCCATCGACATCAGGCAGATCGAAATCGCGGGCGTAATCGGCACCGGTGATGTCGACCGCTTTGAACGACGGTGCCGCAGGCGTGCCGCGGTCGCAAGCAGCCAGCGCAACAGCCAGCCCCCCGACAACGATCAGCCGGCGGCGGGCCAGAGTTGAATGAGCCATGGATTCAGGTAGTGGTCCAGCAGCAGCGCCGCAAACAGCAGCGACAGATGCCAGATCGAGAATCGGAAGGTGCGCCTGGCGAGTGCGTCGCTGTACTGCCGCCGCAGCTGCCAGCCGTAGTGCATGAACCGGATGCCCAGCACCACCGCGGCAGCCAGATAAATCGGCCCGCTCATGCGAAAGACGAAGGGCAGCAAGGTCGCCGCAAACAGCACGATGGTGTACAGCAGCACCTGCAGCCGTGTGAACTCGGACCCGTGCGTGACAGGCAGCATCGGCAGGCCGGCCTTGCGATAGTCCTCGGCGCGGTACAGCGCCAGCGCCCAAAAGTGCGGCGGCGTCCACAGGAAGATGATTAGGCACAGCAACATCGCTTCGTGCCCGACCTCACCGGTCATAGCAGCCCAACCCAGCACCGGCGGCATCGCGCCGGAAGCGCCCCCGATGACGATGTTCTGCGGCGTCATCGGCTTGAGCACCACCGTATAGATCACCGCATAACCGACGAAAGTGGCGAAAGTCAGCCACATCGTCAGCGTGTTGACCCATAGGTACAACACGGCACTGCCGGCCGTGCACAACAAGGCCGAGAAGACCAAGGCTTGCATCGTCGTCAGCTCGCCGCGCGCGGTGGGGCGCCAGGCGGTGCGTGCCATGCGGCGATCGATCTGCTGCTCCACCAGACAGTTGAAAGCCGCAGCCGCTGCAGCCACCAGCCAGATGCCCAGCGAAGCCACAGCCACGCGCGCCCAGTCGGGCCAGCCGGGCTCGGCTAGCAACATGCCGATCAGCGCGCAGAACACGATCAGCTGCACCACGCGCGGCTTGGTCAGCGCGTAGAACTGGCTCCACAGTGCGGCGGTGCTGCGGGGTGCTGGGATCGTCTGGTCCATGGGGCCGGCGATTCTAGGCAGCCCAGGCCACCGCAGCAGCACGGGCAGGCACGCGCGCCGGGGCGCTGCGCGCGATCAACAGCGTCATCACCAGCACTAGGCCGGCAGCGCCAGCCGAGTGGCCCAAAGCGGCCAACAGAGGCCAGCCGAGCACGACGTTGGACAGGCCGCTGGCCACCTGCAGCAGCAGCAGCAGCGCCAATGCGGCAGCCAGGCTGCGCAGCCCGGATTGCGGCTGCGGCTGCGCCGACGCTGCACGCCACAGCCGCCAGGCCAGCAGCGGCAGCACCGCCACGACTGCCAGCGCCATCAGCCGGTGGGCCATGTGGATGGCCACCAGCGCGTCCAGCGTGCGCACGCTGCTGCTGCCTCCATCGCCGCTGCCGGCCTCACCGAGCCCGCGCAGCAGCGTGAAGCCACTGCTGAAATCCATCGCCGGCCACCACTGCCCGTTGCACTGCGGAAAGCCGGTGCAGGCCAGCACCGCGTAGTTGGTGCTGACCCAGCCGCCCAGAGCCACCTGCACAGCCAGCACAGCGGCACCGGCCAGAGCCAGCCGGCGCAACGGCGGCGCCAGGCTCAGCCTTGAGGCGGTGCCGCCCTGCCGGTACTGCACATGCTGCAACGCCAGCAACACCAGCAGCAGCAAACCGCCGATCAGATGCAGCGTGACGACGGCGGGGTACAGCTTCAGCGTCACCGTGAACTTGCCGAAAGCGCCCTGAACCAGCACCCACACCAGCGCCGCCGTAGGCCACCACGGTGATACCGGCAGCCGCTGGCGCGACAGCCAGGCGGTGACGGTCATCACGAGGATCAGCACGCCGACGGTCATGGCCAGGTAGCGGTGGATCATCTCAATCCAGGCTTTGGACCAGCTCACCGGCCCACCTGGCGTGGCGCTGTAGGCGGCCTGGATGTCGTCACGGGCCCCGAACGGGCTGGCCGCGCCATAGCAGCCGGGCCAATCGGGGCAGCCGAGGCCGGAATCGCTGAGCCGCGTGAAGGCGCCGAAGACGATCAAGTCGAAAGTCAGGAACAGCGTCAATGCCGTCAGTGCCGCAAGCCGCGCTCGTGTGTCGGCACCACGCTGGCGCAGCCACACCCACGACAGCGGCAGCGCCGCAAAGGCCAGCGCCAGCAAGGCCAGGCGGGCGGTCGGTGCCCAGTCGATCAGCAATGTCGGCGCGGCTTCCATGGCGGTGTCGTCCGGCCCGCTCAGCGGCCGGGGGTGTCCCAACTGGAGGAGGCCCGCAGCACGCGCTCCAGATCGCGCTTGACGCGGCCTGGCTCGGGCGCGGCCGGCACGCGCAACATCCATTCGCCCATCGGGTCGACGAGGTACAGGTGCTCGTCCAGCGTGCGGCCCGGCTCGGGCGTCAACCAAGCCGCCAGCGCTTCCCGCGGTACCCGCAGCACCTGCACCGGCACCGGGCCCGCAAGCGCCTGCTGCAGCGCCGGCGTTAGCGGGCCGTTGTCGGTGACGAGCCAGAGCTTGTCGAGCCGGTCTTTCTCGCGCCCCAGCATCTGGCGCAGCTGGCGCTGCATGAACAAACGCTTGTCGCATGCAGCGTCGCATGTCGACGGCGCCACCGCCACCAGCAGCCACTGCCCGCGCAGCGACGTGGCGGCCACCACGCGGCCGTCCAGAGCCTGCAGTGGCAGCGCAGCAGGGATGCTGCGCGAGGGCTGGATCAAGCTGCTGTAATTGCTGCGGCCTTCGGGCCGGATCACAAAATAGGTGAAGTAGGACGCCACCACGGGCGCGGCACAGACAGCCAGCACCAGCAGCATCTTCAGGCGGCCACTGACGGTGCGACGCGCTGCGTGCTGCGCGGGATCGGCCAGGTCGGGCGCAGCGATGCCGTGCACCGTGAAGCTCAACGGCTCAAGCGGCACTGCGTCTAGCGGCGCGGCGGCGGGGGCGGATGAATTGGAACCAAACATACAGGCCGATCGTCAGTGCACTGAGTGAAAACCACTGCGCCGCATAACCGCGGTGCTTGTCGACACCGGTATTGGCCGCTGGCCAGGCGCGCTGCAGGCCATCGGCCACAGCACCGGGGCGATCGAGCTCGATCAGCACCCAGGGCCGCAAGGCCAGCCGCGTCTCTTGTGCAAACGCATCGGTTGCTAGATTTTGCCGGATCGGCCCTGAAGCCGCCGTGCCCAGCTCGTACAACCGCGGCAGGACGGGGGCGATGCGGCCGAGCACATCGGCACCGTCTGGGTTGCTCAGGCCAGCCGGCGGTGGCGGCACGCGCGTGCGATCCATCAGGTCCCGTGGCGTGAAGCCGCGCTGCACGAGCACCGCGCTGCCATCGGCCAGCAACAGCGGCGTGACGAGATAAAAGCCGGTGCGCCCAGCCATCGGCCGGTTGTCGAGGTACACGGTGTGTTCATCGAGCCAGCGGCCCCGCAGGCGCGCCAGCCGGTGCTGCACGGCTGGCACCTCAGCGGCACGGCGCGGCACCGTATCGGCCAGCAGCGGCGGCAGGGCCCGGCGCTCGTCGAGCAACTGCTGCAACTGCGACTTCTGCGCTGCGCGGTCCAACTGCCAGACCGCCAGACGCGCGGTGCCCCCAGCGACCAACAACGCAGCGGCCAGCAACCACCCGTTCAGCAGCATGGCCCGCAGCGGCGCCGATAATTCGTTTCGATGAAAACGGTGATGGTGTTGATGATGGTGGCG
>JAJAZC010000021.1 GCA_026785885.1 Rubrivivax sp. | reverse complement strand
TGCCCTTGCCCTTGCCCTTGCCCTTGCCCTTGCCCCTGCCCCTGCCCCTGCCCCTGCCACTGCCCCTGCCACTGCCCGCCCCCTTGCATAACCACGCCGGCATACAAGCGCCCGGCCACCGGCTCAAGTACCACGCCCAGCACCGGCCGGCCGGCCACGACGAGAGCGATGTTGACCGTGAACTCGCCGTTGCGCGCGATGAACTCGCGCGTGCCGTCCAGCGGGTCGACGAGCCAGAACGGGCCGCCGTCGAGCACCGGTGCTTCGCCGCGCGCGGCGGCCTCTTCCGCCACGATCGGCCAGCCGGTCTGCAGCGCCTGCAGGCCGGCCACGATGCAGCGCTCGGCCGCCTCATCGGCAGCAGTCACCGGCGACGCATCGGCTTTGCCGCGCACCGCAAAGTCGCTGGCGTAGATCGGCAATATCAGCTGGCCGGCCGCACGTGCCAGCTGCTCCACAGCCGGCAGCAGCGCGGCGATGTCCGGCATCAATCGCCCACGGCAGGCTGCACCGGCAGTACGGGTGTGCCGGGCGTGCCGGGCGTGCCCGACGTGCCCGGCGGCGACCCGCGGCCGCCTTGCTTGCCTGTAACGCGTGCCATCAGGCGCCGGCCGTGGCGCCACAGGTAGCGCACGAGCACCAGCGTCAGCAGCGCCTCACCGAGCGTGACGACAACTGCCCGCAGGCTGTCCCAGCGTTGCTCGCGCCTGCGGTACTTGGCCACGGCGCGGTCGCGCGATGTTTCGATGCTGTCGTAGAAGCTCGGGATCACCAGCAGCGTCAGCAAGGTGCTGGTAATGGTGCCGCCGATGATGGCCACCGCCATCGGGCGGTAGAACTCGCCGCCCTCGCCGACGCCGATGGCCACCGGCAGCATGCCGGCGATCAGCGCAAACGTCGTCATCAGAATCGGCCGCAGCCGCTTCTTGCCCGCCGCCATCAGCGCCTCTTCACGGTCGACTCCTTCGGCTTCCATCACACGCGACGCGTCCAGCAGCAGGATGGCGTTTTTGGCCACCAGCCCCATCAGCATGATGACGCCGATGAAGCTCATCAGGTTCAGCGTGCCGCGCGTGGCCAGCAGCGCCAGCACGACGCCGATCAGGCTCAGCGGCAGCGACAGCATCACCGCCAGCGGCGCCGTGAAGCTGCTGAACTGCACCACCAGGATCAGGTACATCAGCGCAATGCCCGAGACCAGCGCAATGCCCATCTGCGTGAAGACCTCCTGCTGATCGCGCGAGGCACCGGCCAGCTCCAGCCCGTAACCCGGCGGGAAGTTGATGGCCCGTGCGATCTTCATCGCGTCGGCCGTCACTTCGCCCGGGCTGCGGCCCTGCGCGTTAGCCGCCACGCTGATGGTGCGCTTGCCGTTGGCGTGCTGAATCTGGCTCGGGCCCTTGCCCATGGTGACGGTGGCAATCTGCTCCAGCGGCACCATACGGTTGCTGCCGGTCACGGCAATCGGCAGCCGCTCGATGTTGCTGGCATCGACACGGTCGTCGGGGTGCAGCCGCACCGCGACATCGCGTGATTGGCCGGCCGGGTCGACCCAGTCACCCACCTCAACACCGGCAAAAGCCACGCGCAGCGCCTGCGCCGCGTCGCTGGCGCTAATGCCCAGGTTGTTGGCCAGGCCGCGGTCCAACTCGATCTTCATCTCCGCCTGCGGGTCCTGCTCCGACAAGCCGACGTCCACCGCGCCCGGCACCTGGCACAGCTGCTCCATGAAACCGTTGGTGATCTCCAGCAGCTTGCGCGACTCCAGCCCGGTGAAGCGGATCTGCACCGGCTTTTGCGCGCCGTTGTTGAGGTCGTCCAGCACCACGTACTCGGCGCCGACCAGGCGCGCCGTCAAGCCGCGCAGCCCGGTGGCAATTTCGACCGACGAGCGCTGGCGCTGCGTGCTCTTGCCGACGTCCACATACACACGCCCGCCACCCGGGTTGACGCTGCTGTTGGTGGCTTTGACTTCGGGCAGCGTGCGCGCCAGCGCAGCGGCGGCCTCGACCTTCAGCCGCCCGTAGGCCAGGCTGCTGCTGGACGGCGTGCGGACCTCGATGACCAGCATGCCGGCGTCGGACGCCGGCAAAAAGCTGGAGCCGCCAAAGCGCATCTGCAGCGCGATGGCACTGATCAAGCTGACGAGTGCGAACACCACCATCCACCGCCGGTGGTGCAGCGCCCACGCGATGACGCGGCCATAGCGCTCACCTTGGTGGTCGAACCAGATGTTGAAGCGCTCCAGCACGCGGCTGATGCCGCGTTTGGGCAGCAGGTGGTGGCCCGGCGGGTCACCCCAATACGCCGACAGCATTGGGTCCAGCGTGAAGCTGATGAACAAGCTCACCAGCACCGAAGCCACCACCGTGACGCCGAAGGGCCGGAACCATTCGCCCGAGACCCCCGGCATGAAGGCCACCGGCACGAACACCGCGACGATGGAAAACGTCGTGGCCGCCACCGCCAGCCCGATCTCGGCCGTGCCCTCGCGGGCGGCGGTTATGCGGTCGGCGCCCCGCTCCATGTGGCGCACGATGTTTTCGCGCACGACGATGGCGTCGTCGATCAACACCCCGATGGCCAGGCTCAAGCCCAGCAGGCTCATGAAGTTGAGCGTGAAGCCGCACAGCCACACCGCGATGAAGGCCGCGATCACCGAGGTCGGCAGGCTCAATGCCGTGATCAGCGTCGAACGCCAGGAATTCAAGAACACGTAGACCACGAACACCGTCAACCCGGCGCCGAAGACCAGCGCGTGGATGACGTTGTTCAGGCTGCTGGCAGCGCTCTCGCCGCCGTCCTGCGTGACCTCCAGCTTGGTGCCGGCGGGCAGCGTCTTGTTGACATCGGCCACCAGCGCGCGAATGTCGCCGGCGACCTTGACGGTGCTGGCCTCCCGTGTGCGCGTGACCGACAGGCCGACGTTGGGGTTGCCGTTGCGCACAGAGTAACTGGTGAGTTCGGCAAAGCCGTCCTGCACGGTGGCCACCTGGCCCAGCCGCACGAGCTCATCACCGCGGCGGCGGATCACGATGTCGTTGAACTGGCCCGGCGTTTCGATGCGGCCGACGAGGCGGATGCTCTGATCCTCCAGCGTGCCGCGCACTTTGCCCACCGGCGCGTTGACGTTTTGCGCGCGCAACGCGGCCACGACCTCGGTCACCGACACGGTGTACTCACGCAGTTTCTGGGCGTGCAGCAGCACGCTCAACTCGCGCCGCAGTGCGCCGTTGACGTTGACCACCGCAACCCCGGGCAGACCGCGAAAGCGGTCGGCCAGCTGGTCTTCGGCCAAGCGCGAAATTTCGGCGTGACTTTGCGCTGTCGACGACAGCGCCAATTGCATGATGGGCTGCGCGGCCGGGTCCAGCCGCTGCAGCACCGGCTCACGAATCTCCTGCGGCAGCTTGTGGCGCACCGAGCCGATGGCGTTGCGCACCTCGTCGGCCGCTTCGATCATGTTCTTGTCGAAACTGAAGATCAGCACCAGCCGCGCATTGCCTTCACTGGCGGTGGACTGCACACGGTCGACGCCGGCAATGCCCTGCAGCGCCTTTTCGATGCGGTTGATGACCTCGCGCTCCACCGTATCGGGCGAAGCGCCGGGGTAGCTGATGCCCACGGTGAGCACCGGCTGCTCGACATCAGGAATCTGGTTGACACGCAGCTTGCTCAGGGCCAGCAGGCCGAGTGCCATCAGCGCGATGATGATGACGACCATCGCGACCGGCCGCTTGATGCTGAAGTTGGACAGGAACATGCCGCAGCTCCTTCTTTACTTACTGGCCACGGGCGCGGCCGGCGGCGTCGGCCGGACAGCGCTTGCGGCGCTTGCAGGGCTCGCGGGGCTTGCAACGTTCGCGGTCGGCGACGGCGCTTGAGCGAACTCCACCCGCTGCCCGTCGACCAGCGCGCTGCCCGGGTTACGCAGCACACGGTCACCGGCTACCAGGCCGGCCAGCACCGGCACGTCACCGCTGCGGCCGTCGCGCTCACCGAGCTTCACCGGCAGCTTGTTGACGCGGTCGCCCAGCACACGCCAGACGAAGCTGTTGTCACCCGCGCGCACCACCGAGGCCTCGGCCAGCATCAGCGCCGGGCTGCCACCGGTGGCAACACGGCCTTCGGCAAACAGGCCCGCCACGCGCGGTGCTGCCGCCGCATCGGCCGAATCGGCGAACGCCACCGTGACCTCGACCTGCCGTGTGGCCGTGTTGGCCGCGGCGTCGATGCGCCGCACCTCGCCGCTGAAAGCCGTCTGCGGATAGCCGTTGACGCGAAAGCTCACCGCCTGGCCGATCTTCAGCTCGTGCATGCGGTCAGCCGACACCAGGCCGTCAAACCGCATGCTGCGCGGGTCGATCACCTTGACCAGCTCCTTGCCGACCTGCGCCGTGTCACCCACTGACACCTTGCGCTCGCTGACCACGCCATCGAAGGGCGCACGCACCTCGGTGCGGCGCAGCTGCTGCCGCGCCGTCACGCCGCGGGCCCGCGCGGCCACCAGATCGCTCTGCGCGTTGTTGCGCCGCACCTCGGCATCTTCCAGCGCCTGCATCGAGGTCATGCCCTGCTGCTGCAACGTCTTCAGGCGCTGCACCTGGCGCTCGGTCTGATCGAATGCCTGCGAAGCCGCGCGCACCGCCTCGTCAGCCGACGCCAGGCTGTCGCGGATCGAGGTGTCGTCCAGCCGCACCAGCAGATCGCCGGTGCGCACGGGCTCACCGTTTTGCTTGAGCACCTGCTGCACGATGGCGCCGATCTCGGCGCGCAGATCGGCGCGTCGCTCAGGCTGCAGCGAGCCGCTGATGGCCGGCCCGGTGGACTGCATCGTCGCGGCCACGGTGCGCAGGTCTTCCGGCCCGATCAGCAACACGGGCTGCGTCTTGGCCGCCGCGCTGGCCGCAGCTGCCGCCGCCGGCTTGGCGTCGCCGCCGGGCTTGCCGCAAGCCACCAAGAGCGGCAGTGTCAAAGCGCACAAAGCCGCCACAGCGGCGGCGGGTCGCAAGCGGGGCAGGTTTCGCGGCAAGGACAGCAGCAAGGACAGGGGCAGGCGCAGCAGCGGCATGGGGCAGTGGCGGCAGCGCGCGCAAGGCAGCTGCAGCGTCGTTCAGTGGCGATGCCTGCAAGACTAACGCGGCGCCTTGACGGCAAGCGCCGTGCTGCGACGAAACGGCGGCAGCGCAGCGCCAGCGGGCGGGGGCCGGGGCCAGACGGTAGCTGCGGCGTGCCCAACCATTCAACGCCGGCTGAACGCCGGGCCCTGCCTTCAGGCCGTGATCGGCCGCGCGTGCTCGACCATGTCCGCAAACAGCAGCTCCAGTGCCCTGGGCCGCATTTGGTACGGATCGAACTCGGCCTGCGCGCTGTACTTCAGGAAGATCGGGCGGTGAGCTTCGGTCGTCGTCACCAGGCCCATGGACCACGCGCCGCACAGGCGCTGCTCGACCTCGGCATACGACAAGACAGCCGGCTCGCGGTGGCGCGGGTCCGGCAGGGTGCGGTGGTACAGCGTGTTGACCACCAAATGGTCGCCCTCCAGGCACTGCAGGAAGATGCCGTTGCTGAGCATCAGCGCGCCTGTCACAGCCAGCTCGGCGTTGTTGCGCTGTGAGCTACGCACGATGTCCTTCACGTCCATCGGCGACAACATGCCGGTACTGCGGCTGGCATAGACAAGGCGGATCAGCATGGCAACACCTGGGGGCTCGAAATGGGCGCCGATGGTGGGCCGACGCCGCACCGCGCGCGGCGTGGAGCCGACCGCGACTGCGCTGCGCCGCCGACTACCGCACACACAACCAAGCCGCGGCGCGTTCATCCACCCCCGCTGGACCTGCAACCCAGCGGCTTCATCGCGGCGGCTTTCTGGTGACGGGTCGCCATCGACCCGGCCGGCATCGCCTCGGGCCGACGCCACCAACATCCGGCGCCCGACAATAGCCCGGTGAACCAACCCGACGGCTCTGTGCTGCTGTATGACTTTCGCGATGCCGCCGCCGTCAACGGTTGGTCTGCCATCGACGACAGGGTCATGGGCGGCGTGTCACGCAGCGAGCTACGACACGATCAAGCCGGTCATGCCGTCTTCGAGGGCACGGTCTCGCTGGAAAGAAACGGCGGCTTCGCATCGGTACGGTCTAGCCCCGGCGCCCACGGCAAACCAGGCGCCGTGGCCTGCGCAATCGAGGTGCGCGGCCATGGCAGGCAGTTCAAGCTGAGTCTGCTCACCGATGACGCAACCGACAGCCCGAACTACCAGTGCGGCTTTGCGCCCGGAGGTGAGGGCTGGCAAATGATCCGATTGCCACTCACTGCCTTCAGCGCCAGCTTTCGCGGACGCGGCGTGCCGGGCGCCCCGCCGCTGGATCCGGCACGAATTCGTCAGCTTGGGCTGATGATCGCAGCGCGCCAGGCCGGCCCTTTTGCCGTCGACATCCGGCGTATCAGCCTGTTCTGAATGCACAGCCGGAGCGCCACCACCATGACTGACATTCCCCCACCCAGCTGCTGAACTGCTGTGGCGCCACCGTTGCGCCGGGGCGCATTCTGTCGGGCTTTCTGGCCTGGCTGGCCAACGAGCTGAGTGCGCTCGGCGTGGCACTCGAAGCGGGGCAGTTCGTGTCCACCAGTTCGTGCGTGGTGCCGATGGCCATTGCGCGTGGCGACAGCGTGCAGGCCGACTTCGGCGTGCTCGGCCGGGTCGCGCTGCGCCGGCGCGCGTAGCAGCCTACTCAAGCGCTGTCTTCTGCTGCGCCCCGGCCGGCGCCGCGAACTCGGCCCGTATCGCCGTGCCGTGTTCGTCCACCGCAGGCGCGGCGCGATAACTCTCGCCGTCCCACTCGCTGGCCCAGGGAATTGCCGGCACTTCGACGCTGTGCTGGCCGATGGGCATGCTGCGCGTGCGCAACTGCGGGTGCGCGATCAAATCGTCGAGCGAGTTGACGCTGCCGTGAGCCGTCTGCGCGTCGGTCAGGCGGCTGATCATCGTGGCGCTGGTGTGCGCGGCAAACACGGCGGCCACCTCGGCATCCAGCCACCCGCGGTGCTCCACTCGCGCGGCATTGTTTGCACAGCGGGCATCGTGCTGCAACGCCGGCTCCTGCAACACCGTGCAGCAGAAGTCGGCCCACTCGCGCTCGTTCTGAACCGAGATGACGACGTCGCGGCCGTCGGCGCAGGTGAAGCCGCCGTACGGTGCGATCGTCGGGTGCTTCAAGCCGACGCGGCCAGGCGCTTTGCCGCCGTAACGCGCTTGCAAATAGGGCACAGCCATCAGCTCGGCAGCAGAGTCGAATAGGCTGACCCGCACCGCCGATCCGCGGCCGCTGCGCGCGCGTGCCAGCAGTGCTTGCTGGATGCCCACCAGCGCGTTGAGCCCGGCATTGATGTCGCACAGCGACACGCCGATGCGGCCCCACGCGCCCGGCGTACCGCTGACCGCAACGAGCCCGCTTTCGGCCTGCACCAGCAGGTCATAAGCCTTCATCTTGTGCAGGCGGCCACGCTCGCCATAACCGCTGATGTCGCAGGTGATTAGTTGCGGGTGCAGCGTGCGCAACTCGGCGCTGCCCAGCCCCAACCGCGCTGCCGCGCCCGGCGCCAGGTTCTGAATGAACACGTCGGCGCGCGCAAGCATGCGGCGCAGCAGTTGCAGGTCGGGCTCGCGCTTCACGTCGAGTGCGATCGACTCTTTGCCGCGGTTGATCCAGACAAAGTAGCTGCACTCGCCATGCACCGCGCTGTCGTAGCCGCGCGCGAAATCGCCTTCATGGCGCTCGATCTTGATCACGCGCGCGCCCGCATCGGCCAGGCGACTGGAGCAATACGGCGCAGCCACCGCTTGCTCCAGTGCGACCACCAGCACGCCGGTCAGCGGCAGCTCGGCAGGGTCAGCCGCAGCGGCTCGCTGCGGCGTTAAGGGCATAGGGGTCATACACGTTCCCGGGTCAGATTCACGAGCATGACAGCGACTGCGCGGAGCGCGCTGCGTAGGAGGCTGTTGTCCCGCGCTCGGATCGCAAGCCACCCGCTCAAGGCACGGGATGGCGCCGCAGGAAGTTGTCGATGGCCACGTCGACCTGCGCCGGGTGCGTGACCGGCCCCATATGGCCGAGCCCTGCAAAGGTCAACGTCTCGAGCCGGGGAAGCACCTGCGACAGCAGCGCAGCAACCGCACGTGCAGCCGGCGTGGTTTCGCTGCCCTGCATCAGCAGCACCGGCATGTCCAGCGCGCCGAACGCGGCCAGCGGCGTGGCCTCACGAAACAGCGCCCGGCCCCAGCCTGGCAGGTTGACCGCGGCGGCTTCTATCGCGTTGCGCTGGGCCTGGGTTTTGGCCGACCAGGCACCGCCACCCATCCAGTAATCGATGAAGCCCTCCGACGCGGCCCTGCGGCCGCCGATGGCCAGCGCAGCGGCGGCCCGCGCGACCGTCTCGCGGATGCCGTCGGCAGCGTTCGGCCTGGGCGCTGCGGCATCGATCAGCGCAAACAGCGTCGGCTCGTACAGCACCAGCGCGTTCACCCGCTCCGGTTGCCGCAGTGCGGCCAGCAGCGCCACCGCGCCGCCGTACGAATGGCCGACCAGCGCGAAAGGCGTCCCGGCGCGGGCGAATACCGGCTCGAGCATCGACACCTCGTCGCGCAGCGTCAGCGTGCGGTCGGCGGGCCAGGCCGGGCCGCGGCCGGCGCCGTGCGTGTCCGGCGCCTGGATACGTCGGCGCGGCGCCAACCGGTCCATCAGTGGCCGCCACTGCGCAGAGCTGCTGGCATTGCTGTGGATGCAGACGACACCGGGGCCGATGCCGGCCTCGCGGTGGTACGGCACGGCCAGCGGCGGACGGTCTTCGAGCAGCCTGCCTGCCACCGTCTTCAGCGCCGCGTGACGACCACTTCGAGGTACTCGCTGGGCACGACCAGCGAAGCACCGCCAGCGCGGTTCATGCGCGTCAGCAGCTCGGTCAGGTCGCGCTCCAGGGCCTGCGCACTCTCGGCCGGCAGAGCGGCAAAGGCCTTGTGGATCGGCCCGTACCAGGTGCGGAAGACGTCGATGAAGTGGGCCGCCGAGCGGTAGCGGAAGTTGAAGAGGCGCGGCGTCACCGAGATGGCATCCGCCGTCTGGCCGAACAGCGTGTGCAGGTTGGCTTCGACACCCCATCGCGAAGGCGGCTGCACGCCGGCCGGCGGCGGCAGGTGGCGGCCCAAAGTCTTGAAGACCTGGCCGATGAAACCCTCCGGCGTCCAGTTCGCCAGCCCGATGCGCCCGCCCGGGCGGCACACGCGCGCCATCTCCGTGGCGGCACGCGCCTGGTCAGGCGAGAACATCACGCCGAAGGTCGACAGCACAACGTCGAAGCTGGCGTCGTCGAAGGGCAGGTTCTCGGCATCAGCAACCTGAAAGGCTGCGTGCAGGCCCTCGGCGCGGGCGCGCTCGGCGCCGCGTTCGAGCAGGCTGCCCACGTAGTCGGTTGAGGTGACGATGCAACCGCGCCGCGCCGCAGCCAACGTGGCGTTGCCGTTGCCGGCGGCAACGTCGAGCACGCGCTCGTCGGTGCGCAGATCGCAGGCTTCAGCGAGCTGCTCGCCCACAATTTGCAGCGTGCTGCCGATGACGGCGTAGTCACCACTGGCCCAGGCGGCTTGCTGGCGTTGCTTCAGGGCATTCAGGTCGGTAGGCGCGTTCATGGAATTCCTCGCTGCAGTGGTGCCCGAATCGGGTGACCGCAGTTTGCTCAGCGCCCGCCGCGGCCGCCATCACGGCGCTGTGAATCGTTGTGAAACCAAGGGGGCAGGCTAAGCTGCGGCAGTTCCATGTCGACTGCCGCCACCCCGCCAGACACGTTCCGATTCGGGCGTTTCGAGCTGCGTCCAGCGCAACGCCTGCTACTGGCCGACGGCGCACCGCTGGCCGTCGGCGCGCGCGCTTTCGACCTGTTGTCGGTGCTGCTCACCGAGCGCGAGCGCGTGGTGCCGCACGGCGAGCTGCTGGCCCGCGTCTGGCCGGGCCTGGTGGTCGAGGAAAACAACCTGCGTCAGCATGTCTCGGGTCTGCGCAAGCTGCTCGGAGCGCAGGCGGTGACGACGGTGGCAGGGCGCGGCTACCGCTTCACACTGCCGCTGCACAACGGCCCCGCGTTGCACGGCGCGCCGGCCGCCACGGGGCCAGGCTTGCCGGCCAACAAGCCGACGCTGATTGGCAGAGAAGACGACCCCGCCGCGGTACTGGCGCTGCTGGCCGACACCCACCTGCTGACCCTCGTCGGCTCGGGTGGCGTGGGCAAGACGCGCATGGCGCTCGAGGTCGCCGACCGCGTCGGCGCGGATTTTTCCGACGGTGTCTGCTTCGTCGAGCTCGCGCCCGTGACGGACCCGTCGCTGATCGTGCGCACCGTGGCCAGCCTGCTCGATATTCATGAGGAGGCGACGCGGCCGCTGCTGGACACCCTGCTCGATGTACTGCGCCGCCGACGCATGCTGCTGATCCTGGATAACTGTGAGCACCTGATCGAGCGCTGTGCCGCATTCGCCGAACAGGTGCTGCGCCACAGCGCCGCCACGCGCACGCTGGCCACCAGCCGCGAGGCGCTCGGCGTGGCCGGTGAAGTTGCCTGGCGGCTGCCGTCACTGCGCACGGCGCCGGCCGCTGCAGCCGGCTCGATCGACGACTTCCTGGCTTTCCCGGCCAGCCGCCTGTTCCTGGAGCGGGCGCGGGCCGTGGCCCCGGCCTTCCGCCTCACGCCGCTGAACGTGGGCGCAGCGGCGCGGGTGTGCCACCAGCTCGACGGTATTGCGCTGGCGCTGGAACTCGCCGCCGCACGAGTCGGCGCGCTGACCGTCGAACAGCTTGCCGAGCGCCTGGACGACCGCTTTGCGCTGCTGAGCCGCAGCCGGCGCACGGTGCTGCAGCGCCACCAGACGCTGCATTCGCTGATCGACTGGAGCCACGAACTGCTCGGCCAGACCGAGCGGGTGCTGCTGCGCCGGCTGTCGCAGTTTGCCGGTGGTTGGTCACTCGATGGCGCCGAGGCGGTGTGCAGCGCGCCGCCGATCGTGCGCGGCGAGTTGCTCGACCTGCTCGCGCAGTTGGTCGAGAAGTCGCTTGTCGTGCTCGACACCCAGGGACTCGAGCCCGGCTACCGACTTCTCGAAACCATCCGCCAGTACGGGCTGGACAAGCTGATGGTCGCCGACGAGCTCGACGCCACGCGTTGCCGCCACCTGAGCCACCACGTCGAACTGGCCGAGCGCATCCGGCCGATGCTGACGCGCACCGAGCAGCTGCAGTGGCACCAGCGTGCCGAGACCGAGCTCGACAACTTCAGGCTGGCGCTGCAGTGGTCGCTGCGCTCGGGTCAGGCCGAAGAAGGCCTGCGGCTGTTCAGCTCACTGACCCGCTTCTGGTACAAAAACATGCACTGGAAGGAAATGGTCGGCTGGCAGGACAGGCTGGCCGCGGCCTGCCGCCGCGAGGGCCGTGCGCCTTCGCTGCACTACGCGCGTTCGTTCTACGGCGCGGCCATGCTGGCCACCAACTTCGATCCGCCGCTCGGCCGCCGGTTGTGCGAGCAATGCATCGAGGTCTCCAGGCCGCTGGACTTCGACGAGGGGCTGGCCTGGTCACTGATGTGGATGGGCTACATCGATACGCGACAGCGCAACGCGGCAACGGCGCAGCTGTTCGAGAACAGCCTGATGCATGGCCGGCGCATCGCGGATCCCTGGCGCCAGGCATTCCTGCTCGCCCAGGCACTGATCTGCTACGCCGGTTACCAGGCACTAATGGGGCGCGACAAATCGGCGGAGGCCATGGTTGCCGACTGCGAGGCCGAGATCGCCAAGATCGGCCGCGACAAGCTCTACATCGGCCACGGGCGCGCCCTGCTCGGCACCATCGCCATCCGCCGCGGCCAATTCGACCGCGCGCATGAACTGTTTGCCGAGAGCCTGGCTCTTTACCAAGCGGTCGATTCGACATTCGACATTGCCGGCAGCCTGGCGCAGCAAGGCTTTCTGGCCTTGCGCCGCAACGATCCGGCTGCGGCACTCACTCTGTTTCGCCAGAGCCTGCCGATGTACCGCAACTACCCCACGTCGCCGGGCGTGACGCGGGGTCTGGCCCAGTTGCTGATCGCGCTGGCTGCCTGTGGCCAGTCGCGCGCCGCCCCGCGGCTGGGCGGCGTGTTGGGGAGCAGCGCTGCACCGGCCGAGTTGTCAGGCGCCATGAAGCGGGCTTACGAAGAAGCACTGGCCCAAACCCGGCGCGCGTTGAACGCCGCTGACTTTGCACGTGAGCTTGAGGCCGGACGCGCGATGGACCGCGAAGCGGCAATCGAGTTCGCGCTGGTCGCCGTGGCCTGAGCGCGTCGGCCAGCGACGCGGGCCCTGCGCGGCGTCACCGCAGCCTGCAAGAGGCCACGGGGACATGCTCTCTTGACCGGCAATAACGATCGGCATACGGTCTGCTGGCCACCCTGCTTTTGGGCGGCACAAAACCAACAAACAGGAGACGCGAGATGAATCGATTGCTTCTTGCGGCGCTGCCCCTGGCGCTTGCTGCATGCACCACGCCTTCTGCTGTCATGCCGCCTGCGGGAGTGCAACCGACCGCCCCGGGGCTGACGCATACGCCGGTGCTCACCAAGCTCGAGAGCCCGTGGGACATGGCCTTTGTCGCCAACGGCACGATGTTCTTCACAGAGAAGTGCCACGGTCTTTCGGTGCGGCAGACCAACGGCACCGTCGTCAAGTTGCTCGGGATGAAGGACGCCAAAGGCTACGCGTCGACCGCCAGCGATCTGTTCTGCGAAGGCCAAGCCGGCATGAGCGGGGTCGCCGTCGATCCCAACTTCGCCAGCAACCGGTTCATCTACGTTTATTCGGCGTCCAGCCTGACCGCGCCGGGCAGCAACCGCCTGATGCGGCTCAAGGTCAACGACGCCGCCACTGCGGTGTCCGACCGCACCGACGTCGTCACCGACGTTCCGTACAAACCCGGCGCCAGTGACCATCCTTTCGGTGGCCCCGGCGCGCACAACGGCGGGCGGGTCCGCTTCAGCCCGGGCGACGGTTTCCTCTACCTGACCACCGGCGACACGCACAACGGCGCAGTGCCCCAGAGCCCGGCGCTGATGGGTGGCAAGGTCCTGCGCATGGATCGCGACGGCAAGGCCGCGCCGGGCAACAACGCGCCTGCGGGCTTCGATGCGCGTGTCTACACCTATGGGCACCGCAACCCGCAGGGCATCACCTTCCGGCCCGGCACGAATCAGCCGTTCACCACGGAAAACGGCCCCTGGCACACCGATGAGGTCACGGCGCTCACACCCGGGGGCAACGCCGGCTGGGATCCGCGCCCCAACATCGGCGGCCGCGGCGCCTGCCCGGACAACTACTGCGGCTACAGCCCCAACCAGATGGGCGCCGTGCCGCCGAAAGAGCGGTCTGCCTTCATGCCGATGACGGACACCAAGACCTACCCCAATGCGATGCCGCCGGCATGGACCAACGATGGTCTGTCGCAGGGGCTGTTTGCGGGCACCTTCCTCACCGGTCCGCAATGGAAGGGCTGGAACGGCAAGATGATCATCGGCTTCACCGGCATAGGCATTCACGGCACACCGGTGGGTAACCGACTCGACGTGCTCGACATCGCAGCCAACGGCATGTCAGCCACGCGCACGACGGTGAACTTGCCGATGCCGGCAGCGCGCTTCCGCTCCTTGGTGCAAGGGCCCGACGGCAACCTCTACGTGGCGACCGACGAGGGAGCGATCTCCCGTCTGACGCCCAATTGAAGGTCCGCCACCGCTGACCGTTGTCTGACACAACCCCGGGGGCCATTTGGCCCCCGCTATCTTTGTGAAACCCAAGCCATGAAAACCGCCCTGGTCCTGTCTGCACTGGCCGTTTTGCTGCCCAGTTCCGCGGCGCTGGCTGACGTCGACGAGTTGTACAAAACCAAGAACTGTTTTGCCTGCCACCGGATCGACAGGAATCATCTCGGCCCGCCGTTCAAGACCATTGCGGCCAAGTACGTCGACGACAAGGGTGCCGAGGTGAGGTTGGCGCAGAAGATCCGCGAAGGCGGTGTCGGTGTCTGGGGCCCCGTGCTGATGCCGGCCCAACCCCAGGTCACCGAAGCCGAAGCCGCAACGCTGTCGCGCTGGATCCTCGATCTAAAGTGAGTGGCGCTGGCCCGGCGTCCCAACAGGGTCCGGCCGTGGATGATGCAATGTCCAGTGCCTGGTTGGCCACGGCCGGCTGACCGGGCTTCGACGCCTCGACCCGCCGCTTGCCTGCTCAAGTCAAGGCTCGTCGAGGCCACCGAAGAAAGCACTGATCTCGCCGGCCAGCGCCTCGGGCTGCTCCAGCGCCGCCGCCCTGCCCCAGCGTGCTCGGCACCCGCCAAAAACAAACGGCACCCGAAGGTGCCGCTGGTTGTCGAACAATCCATTCCTGGTGGGCGGTGCAGGGCTCGAACCTGCGACCCCTGCCGTGTGAAGGCAGTGCTCTACCGCTGAGCTAACCGCCCGGAAGGCGGGGCGTTTCGAGGGGGCACAAACCCATAAAAACAGCCTCTCCGGAAGCCGCCGAGTATGCCATGCAGCCGCTGCGCTTCAGGCCGCTGCCGTCGCGCTTGGAGCCGCTGCCGCATAGCGCCAGACGCTGCGGCCGCCGCTGGCTTGGTCGATCTGGTGCATCAGCGCGTCGTGCGCTGCGGCCTCTTCAGCCGTCGCCAGCAGCACGGGCAGCAGCCAGACGCTGAGGTCCGCCGGCGCGCCGTCTGCCAAGTTGCCGCGGCCGTGTTGTACGGCTTCGATGACCAGCGAATCCTGGCCCCGCGTCATGTTCAGGTAGACCTGCGCCAGCAGGTCGGCATCGATCAGCGCGCCGTGCAAATCGCGCCGGCTGTTGTCGACCTCCAGCCGGCGGCACAGCGCGTCCAGCGAGTTGCTCTTGCCGGGAAACCGCTCTCGCGCCATCAGCAGGCTGTCGGTGATGCGGCCAGCGCGCTGCGTGATCGGCGGCAGTTGCAAGCGCGCCAGCTCGGCATTGAGAAAGCCGATGTCGAAAGCGGCGTTGTGGATCACCAGGTCAGCGCCGGCAATGAACTCGAGCAGCTCGTGTGCGACCGCGCTGAACAGCGGCTTGTCGGCCAGAAAGTCATCGGTGATGCCGTGCACGCGGATGGCGTCCGGGTGGCTGCTGCGCTGCGGGTTGATGTAGTGGTGCAGGCGCCGGCCGGTGTCGCGCCGGTTGTCGTATTCGATGCAAGCGAATTCGATGATGCGGTCGCCCTGCTCAGCGTTCAGGCCGGTGGTTTCGGTGTCGAGAAAGATTTGTCGCATGACCAAGATGTGCAGGCGTTGTCAGCTGTTGTCAGGTGGCGCTCTGACGGGGTACGCCGCGGGCGGCCGCACGATGCCCGCACCACCACCACAGCCACGAGCCGCCAGCCATCATCGGCAGGCACAGCCACTGGCCCATGCTCATGCCCAAAGCCAGCGTGCCGAGAAAGCTGTCGGGCTCACGAAAGTATTCGGCAATGAATCGCAGCACGCCATAGCCCACCACAAATGCCGCGGCTACCTGGCCTTGCGCGCGCTCACGCCGGCCGTACAGCCACAGCAGCGCAAACAGCAGCAGCCCCTCCAGCAAAAACTGGTAGATCTGCGACGGGTGGCGCGGCACCAGGCTGCCGCTTTGCGGGAATGCCATCGCCCAGGGCAGCGAAGCATCGGCTGGCCGGCCCCACAACTCGCCATTGATGAAGTTGCCGACGCGGCCCGCGGCCAGGCCGGTGGGCACACAAGGCGCCACGACATCCATGACCTGCAAAAAGGGCCGGCCACGTTGCCGTGCATAAAGCGCCAGCGCCGCCATCACCCCGAGCAAGCCGCCATGGAAGGACATGCCGCCCTTCCACACCATGAGTATGTCCAGCGGGTTGGCCAGGTACTGCCCCGGTTTGTAGAACAGCGCATAGCCGATGCGCCCGCCGATCACGACGCCCAGCACACCGTAGAACAGCAGGTCTTCGACATCGCGCCGCGTCCAGCCTTGCGCGGCAAAGTGCGGCAGGCGCACACGCCTGCCGGCCAGATACAGAAACAGGCCGAAGGCCGCCAGGTAGGTCAGCCCATACCAGTGAATCTGCACCGGGCCCAGCGCCAGGGCCACGGGATTGAATTGGGGATGCACCAGCATCAGCGTCGTCCGGTTGGCAAAGGGGCGGATTGTGGCCGCTGGCCGGCGCCAGCTATCGATCGGATGGACAAACAGCGGACGCCCGCCCGATACTTTGCGCATCCCTTCCAACCCGCCCTGCAGGAGACAACACCATGGCCGCCAACCGCCGCTCCAAGACCATCACCGAAGGCGTCGAGCGCGCGCCCAACCGATCGATGTACTACGGCATGGGCTACACCGAAGCCGACTTCGGCAAGCCGATGATCGGCGTGGCCAACGGCCACAGCACGATCACGCCGTGCAACAGCGGTTTGCAAAAGCTGGCGGACGCGGCGGTGGATGCGCTGAAAGCAGCAGGCGCCAATCCGCAGACCTTCGGCACTCCGACCATCAGCGACGGCATGGCCATGGGCACCGAAGGCATGAAGTACAGCCTGGTGTCGCGCGAGGTAATTGCCGATTGCGTGGAGACCTGCGTCGGCGGCCAGTGGATGGACGGCGTGCTGGTCATCGGCGGCTGCGACAAGAACATGCCCGGCGGCATGATGGGCATGCTGCGGGCCAACGTGCCGGCCATCTACGTCTACGGCGGCACCATCCTGCCCGGCCGCTACAAAGGGCAGGACCTCAACATCGTCAGCGTCTTCGAAGCCGTAGGCCAGTTCAGCGCCGGCAAGATGAGCGAAGAAGACTTTGGCCAGATCGAGCGCCGCGCCATCCCCGGCAGCGGCTCCTGCGGCGGCATGTACACGGCCAACACGATGAGCTCAGCGTTTGAAGCGCTGGGCATGAGCCTGCCGTTTTCTTCGACGATGGCCAACGTCGAAGACCCCATCGTCGCGCACACACAAGCCGCCGCACGCGCGCTTGTGCAGGCTGTGCAGCGCGACTTGAAGCCGCGCGACATCGTCACCAAAGAGGCTATCGAAAACGCCGTGGCCGTAATCATGGCCACCGGCGGCAGCACGAACGCGGTACTGCACTTTCTGGCCATCGCGCACGCAGCCGAGGTGCCGTGGACCATCGACGACTTCGAGCGCGTGCGGCGCAAGGTGCCGGTGCTGTGCGACTTGAAACCCAGCGGCCAGTACCTTGCCATCGACCTGCACCGCGCCGGTGGCATCCCGGCGGTGATGAAGGTGTTGCTCGATGCCGGCCTGCTGCACGGCGACTGCATGACGATCACCGGCAAGACGGTGGCGGAGAACCTGGCTGACGAGCCGCCGCTGCGCAAGGATCAGGACGTGATCCGCCCGATCACGAATCCGATGTATGCCGAAGGCCATCTGGCCATCCTCAAAGGCAACCTGAGCCCCGAAGGCTGCGTGGCCAAGATCACCGGCCTGAAGAACCCCGTCATCACCGGCCCGGCGCGGGTCTTCGACGATGAGCAGAGCGCGCTGGCAGCCATCATGGCCGGCAAGATCGTCGCCGGCGACGTGATGGTGCTGCGCTACCTGGGCCCCAAAGGCGGCCCCGGCATGCCGGAGATGCTGGCACCCACCGGCGCGTTGATCGGCCAGGGCCTGGGCGAAAGCGTCGGCCTGATCACCGATGGCCGCTTCAGCGGCGGCACCTGGGGCATGGTGGTCGGGCATGTGGCGCCGGAGGCGCATGCGGGTGGCTTGATCGCGTTGGTGCACGAAGGTGACCGCATCACCATCGATGCGCACCAGCTGCGCCTGCATCTGGATGTGCCGGATGCAGAGATCGCGCAGCGCAGCGCCGCGTGGCAGCAGCCTGCGCCGCGCCACACGCGCGGGGTGCTGGGCAAGTTTGCGAAGAATGCCAACAGCGCGAGTCGCGGGGCGGTGCTGGATGGCGATTGAGCGCCCGGAACCAACACCACAAGGCTTTCAAACACTGGCTAACAGGTATCCCGGCTCGCGCCAATGGGTGGTCCGCACCGTTGACTCGACACCTTCGTTCCCCTCCCTTGTCGTGAACGTCGCCATGGCCGCCACAAGCCCCGCAACTTGTGAGTTAGTCACAACCGTTCCGTTGGCATAACGGAACTGCTCAACCTGGTATTGCGAACCAAGATACCAGTCCTTCACGATCAGCTTGTCCGTCGTGCCGTTGATAGACATCTCAAGATCATTAGGGAAACTCTGCAAAACAGGCCCATGACTTGCATGCCGTGAGGCCATGACCGCTACCCGCAGCACCACCATGTAGCAACTCGGCCTGGGCTTGAATCTGTCGACGAAGAAGACTCGCAAGGCGAAGTTCCTTGACGAGATCGAGCGCGTGGTGCCGTGGGCTGCGCTGGTGGAGATCGTCGAGCCGCATTGCCCGCGTGCCAAGACCGGCCGCCCGCCTTTCGCCGTGGAGACGATGCTTCGCATCCACTACCTGCAGCAGTGGTTCAGCCTGTCGGACCCGGCGATGGAGGAGGCGCTGCATGACACGCCGGTCTTCCGTGAGTTCGCCAAGATTGATCAAGACGTGACGCGACTGCCCGACGAGACGACGATCCTGCGCTTCCGTCACCTGCTGGAGCGCCACAACCTGGCGCCCGACATCCTGCGCCTGGTCAACGACATCCTGGGTGCAAAGGGCCTGCTGCTGCGCACGGGCACGGTGGTGGACGCCACGCTGATCGCCGCACCGAGCTCGACCAAGAACGCCGATGGGAGGCGCGGCCCGGAGATGAAGCAGACCAAGACGGGCAACCAGTGGTACTTGCCCGGCGTCAACTATCCTGAGCTGCGTGTTTCCTCACCAGGGAATGTTTCCCGTTGGGTGGTTGTCGTTTCGGGCCTCTTCTTGAATCTTCAATAGTCGAAGGCCAAGGGCATGTGGGCGGGGGGCCCGCGGCGCCCCCCCCACCCACACCCGCC